>NZ_JBQIOP010000044.1:0-32313 GCF_056822245.1 Petralouisia sp.
ATGGGATCACTTCTTTCGTATATTTTAGTGTGCAAACTTATTATACACCCAAGTGTCTCATACGGCATTTTTTTCTATAAAAACTTGTAAAGTGGTGTAATATAAAGGGATTTTATGAAAAATATTTATCTGTATTTAAGATTTTAATTTTGAGCTCTATCCTTTCTTTCTTTTTTGCCTCTTATGCTGTATTGCTTCAGAAGGCAATACAGATTTTTGAAATTGATATAAAATACATTGGTATACTAAATGGTATATATTATGTCGCGTCAATTTTATTGTCCTATGGAGCTGGTTATATAGATGTTAAGAACATAAAGAAGGTTTCCTTACCAGTTTTAGGAACGGGATTGTTATGCTCAGTGTTTTGCTTATCAAATGATAAGTGGATTATTGTTGCTTTTATACTGATTGTTTATCCTATGATTGGAGCTGGTTATAATACCATAGTTCAAATATACTTTCAAAATGAAACATGCAGAGATGATATTCCTGTTCTAAAAGGTATTTATAATATTGTTTGTGGAATAAGCATCCTATTGTCAGGCTTTTTAACTCCGCTGTTGGCTGCGGATATAAATGTTTTTTTCGCTGCAATGTCTTTGCTTTTCATATTCTCAATTATCTATTTGTTTGTATGGAAGATTTAGAGAATGTTTTGTAGGTTTTAATTTGTGAATCTTTCATTATTCTGAAAACATTTGTCTAAAAATGGAAAATATCAATTCGGCTAGTTGATAATGCAATTATAATAAACACTATAAAGTAGTCAAGACTACAGAAACAAATAGGAAAGTTACTCATCTGAATGTATTATAACAAGATATAAAAGAAAGGAACGTGTGGTTGTTAGATTCTTAAAAATCATACAAGGAATAATATGGATATAAATATAGAAAAAAATAAATTTTTACATATATTAACTGGTAAAGGATGGTACATTGATGATAATGAATTTATAGATGTAAAAAGATTAGAAAATAGTACAATAATAAGAGATTATAATGTTGTTGATGTTCTTAATAATCCATGTATATATGTAATGTCTGCATGTAATGGAAAATGCAAATACTGCTATCAAGATGGACATTTAAGAAATATGACGCCTAACTTAGCTTTTGAAGATATTGAAAATTTTGTTTTTAACTTAAGTAAGTTACAGAATAACAATGCTCCTAAGACTATAGAATTGTTTGGGGGAGAGCCATTACTACGTAAGGATATTTTGAAAATCATAGAATTATTAAAGAGTTTCGGTTACAAAATTTTAATTGCTACAAATGGAACATTGGCAATATTGGGTGATTCAGAATTTCACGGACTTATAAAAGAAAACGTGCATATAAGAATAAGTTTGGATGGTCATACAAAAGAATTGCATGAAAAATACAGAACACCTGATTCCTTTGATAAAATAGTAGAAAATATAAAAAAATTACGTAGAGCAGGAATTGATGTTTCTGTAAAAAGTATAATATCTGATGATAATTTCCATTATATAGAAGATATGTTAAGTTTTTTGAGAGATGAGCTATGTGTTCGTCACTGGAACTATAATGTTTTATATAAGTTGGACGCTTATCATGATAATGGTATAGAAACTAATATTGATCATTTCACTATGGTAGAGGAATTGTGTAAGGAGAAATATAATGAGTTTATGCCGATGATGAGGCAGACGCCATTTACTCAAATGTTAACATGTGTCAATGTAAAACATACAAAAAAATACAGACGTACCTACATATTTTTAAATTATGATAAAAAAATCTATATGAATGATCAACTCATTGTACCAGAATATTCGATTGGCGATATGAATAATCTTAATTTACCATATTTAGATTTTATTAAAAAATATGAAACGGAAAGAAATACTTGTAAAAATTGTTTCAACAAGGATTATTGCTATTTGGGTAATTATGGGGAACTTTATAATAAAGATTCATCATTAAACAGCGAATTTCCTACTTGTGATGTATTACGTAAATCAATAGTGTATTTAATGAATCAGCAGGAAAAAGGGATTGATATGTTGAGAAGAGTATATGGGATGTGAGGTTGGAAAATGATTTATGTTGATAGAAAAGATTATACATGGAGGATTGTGGATACTGAACTTGATAGTAATGAACTATTTACAAAATCCAGAATTAATATTGATGAGTATTTGGTTAAACATGCATCAATAGCTATAACAAATAGATGCAATCTTTCATGTGAGTACTGTTATAAATCAGTAAAATATGATGGATGTGTAAAAGAAATTCCTTTTGATGTTATAAAGGGATTTATTAATGATATTACTGAAGTTAATGTTAAAGGGAATAAAATTGAAACTATTCAGTTAATAGGTGGGGAGCCTACGTTACATAAAGATTTTTATAAGATATGTAGGTTGGTTATAGATAAAGGCTTGGGACTACGCATTTCTACTAATGGAACTACTAGTAAAATTTTATGTAGCTCTGAAATGGAAAAAATTTATAAAAGTGGAGATTTAGAATTTAGAATCAGTCTGGATGAGACACTTGAAAATGAGTATAGAAGTGTAAGGAATGGAAGTGGTAAGATAGTTTGCCAGAATATCGCGTATCTGATTGTACATGGGGCTAATCTTTCTGTAAAATCGGTAATAACGAAAGAAAATATTGACGATGTTCCAACTATACTTGGGTATTTATATAGTATAGGTGTAAAGAATTTTTCTTATTCTTCTTTATATAATTTAGGTGGTGCTGGTAATAAGAAATTTTATGACAGTAATTATATATCAGATTTAACTATATATAAAAAGTTCCTGAAGGTATGTAGTGAGCATCCGGAGTATGCGCCTATGTTAAAAGCCAATGTTATATTTCATATGCTAACAAATATATTTATTAAGTTTCCTCCTTATTTCTTTACAAAATTCTATTTATATGCTAATTATGATGGAAATATTTATGCGCAGGATCAACTGATATTCGATAAATTTAAGATAGGGAATATATATGAGTATGATAATATAGGATCTATTGTTGAGAAGTTGAAAGATATGAAGGTGCAGTATGAATTAGAAAAAAGAAGTTGTTTGGAATGTTTTGCTTACCCATATTGTACCAAAGGAAATTATGGGGAACTTTATCTTAGTGATAAAAGTATGGAAAGTTATTTCCCAACCTGTTCAGATATTAAGGGATTGGTAGAGTATATAATAACAAATAATGAGGAATCGTTAAATTATCTAAAGATGATATTTGCGATGAGATAGTTTATAATTATTCACTTAATTTTCCTAGTACAGCAGTTCCTGAATACGCATACACTAAGTGCTGATACGGAAATATTCAGTCCTGGGTGTGGGGTTCTGCCTTCCTGTTCCTGGTGCTTTAAAAGTTCCGGCTGTACAGGGACCACCTGCTTTGCAGGCATTTTCTCCCGGATGGTTTCCAGGCAGGCTTTCCTTACACAGCGGAGCCGGCAATAATAGTTTGCTTTTGTGATGCCGTGGTAGGCACGCTAATTGACAATGCTCGTACCGGCCGGCTCTGGCAGTTCCGGGTCTGTGCAACTGATTCCTGGAGACTGCGCTGCTCGGCCGCCAAGGTTGTTTCTGAACTCATAGATTTACTTTCCGATAGCGATATCAAAAGTTGAGATCTTCTGTATTAAAAAATATTTGTACAATTACAAGTGTATTGGAAATAGATGAAAAAAATTTACTAAATAAAATATTAAGCAACTGGGAAAAAAGCGCATGGAAAATAATTAATCAGTGAGGTGCTATTAATATGGACAATGGTTTAATTTCTAAAATTGAGTGCTTAGTAAAAAATGCCTGTTATCAGAAAGAGAATATATTTGGATGTAATATATGGGAGTATCATATTCTCCCGGTTGTCAAATATTCTGAAGTGTTGGCAGATAGATTTTGCATAGATAAAGAATGCGCAATACTGAGTGCGTATTTGCATGATTACGCAAGTGTACTAGATAAGAAATATTATGAGGAACATCATTTGTATGGAGCAAAATTTGCAGAAGAGATATTGCATAGAGAAAACTATCCGAAACAAAAAATTGATATAATCAAAACTGCAATCTTAAATCATAGGGGAAGTATAGATTATACGGAACAGTCACTAGAAATAAAGTGTCTTGCCAGTGCTGACGCAATGGCGCATATTACTGAAATTCCGTCATTACTATATTTGGCGTATAGACAAAAAAATATGGATATTCAAACAGGAAGCCAGTGGGTATATAAAAAAATTAATAGGAGTTGGGATAAATTATGTGAAGAGGCTAAAATAATTATAAGAGATGAGTATCAGGCGGGAATTAAAGTTCTTGCTATTAATGACTCAAACTTTACGTTGAAAGAAGGAACCGATTGAAATGAGAAACGCAAACAATTCTAAAATGATTGTCACAGATTTAGACGGTACATTATTAAGAAAAGATAAAACAATTTCCCCATACACAATCGAAGTAATCGCAAAATTGCGCCGATCAGGGCATAAGTTTGTGATTGCGACTGCACGGCCTCTGCGCGCAGCAAAGAAGTTTTTAGAATCCGTGGAAATTGATGCTGGTATATATCACAATGGAGCGCTGCTTTATCTTGGAAAAAATAAAATTGACAGTTATCAAATAGATCGTGTCCAAGATGTCATCCATTCTATTTTACACTTAAATCCATCAGTCTCTGTTGCGGCAGAGGCTGATGACATTTTATATTCTAATTTTGATGCGGAACGTTTATGGCCTGGCACAGATTATACATTAACGCAGACTGGGTTCTCTGAGATATACGGAAGAAAAGCGGATAAAATCATTGTGGAAGTAAATTCCCTGGAGGATATAGAAAAATATAAGAGCATTCTTGCCGATGATCTGTATATTCAGATATCGGAAAATAAAATCGGCATGATCATGAAAAAGGCTGCGGTAAAAAGCAATGGAATCCAACACTTGGCATCTGAATTTGAGATAGGTACAGAAAATATTATTGCGTTCGGTGATGATTATAATGATATAGATATGCTTCAGACTGCAGGCATTGGAATATGTGTTGCGAACGGATTGGATATTGTCAAAAATCACGCAGATATAATTTGTGGTTCCAATGAAGAGGATGGGGTAGCGAAGTGGTTGGAAGAGAATCTTTAGGCATTTCATAAAGGAAAATGCTTTACGGAAAGCAACCATAGAGATATAATGATATCAAAAACAGTAGTTCTGTTAATTTTTAGATATGCATCATCTGCATCCAAAAGCAGGGAAGAGTTTGCAGTGGAGCTGAAATTCTGGCATGGCATAAAATCTACGAGGTTGTTGTTGCGTATCAGGCAGATTATACCTTCTTTGGCTTCTGGCTAAATATTCAGCAGATCAGAAATATCAGAAAAGTTGATCCATAAATCATCAAAAATATTTACCTTGAGGATGGAATCGAATGGATACTGAACACTCACCAGATTTTCCTCAAAATAATTTACAGCCACGATTTTTCTTCGTGGATCTACAATCCAATATTCTCGGACTCCGGCATTTTTATAGTAGTAGAGCTTGCGGATATAATCATCGGCCGGATTTCCTGGAGAAACAATTTCAATAATGAAGTCCGGAGCGCCGTTGCAGCGTTTTCCATCCAGCTTATTTTTGTCGCAGATAATCATGATGTCAGGCTGAACGATGGTAAGAGGCTTATCGAATAGCTTAACATCAAAGGGGGTGCTGAATACGCTGCAGGACCCTTTCTTACGGAGAATATAGCTGTTTATAGCTGTAGAAAGCTGCATGGAAAGTGACTGATGTATTTGCGAGGGACTCGCCATATCATAAATAATGCCTTCAAAGACTTCAATCCTCTTTTCCTCTGGAAGAGCCTCATATTTTTCCAAAGTGATTGTTTCTGGCGGTGGTTGGAATGCCGGCGTCATAATATAGTATTTCCTTTCCTGGGGTTCGGGACTGATAAAATAATTCTTAAAGTCAATATAGCATAACGCATGTACAAAATCAAGTTTGGAAATAAGCTGTCTTGTGCTCCGCTTTGGCCGGAGTAATATCCCATCCAAACATCTTAAAAACGAAATCTATGTCAAAGGTATTTATGATGCGATATGCAGAAACTACCGGATTGCTCTTTCATAAAACAAACAGTTTGTGAAGTGCAATCCGGTAGTTCCATTCATACCCAAAAATATTTCCTGCAAAAGATATACAGATATCCCCTTCAATCCCCAATTCTTTTACTTCTACTGCTTCATTTTAATGGCAGCTTCCACAAATCCGCGAAACAGCGGATGCGGCCGGTTGGGCCTTGACTTTAATTCCGGGTGGGCCTGTGTGGCAATATACCAGGGATGCTCCGGAATCTCCACCATTTCCACAATTCGTCCGTCCGGGGAAAGTCCGCACAGCTTCATGCCATGTTCGGTCAGGACAGAACGGTAATCATTGTTTACCTCATAGCGGTGGCGGTGCCTTTCGTGGATGGTATCTGTACCGTATACCTGATAAGCCCGGGAGGACTTGTCCAGAATACAGGGATAAGAGCCAAGACGCAGCGTTCCGCCGATATCCTCCACATCGCTCTGATCCGGCATCAGGGCAATGACAGGATGGGTGGTACCGGGATTCAGCTCAATGCTGTGGGCGTCCCGAAGGCCGCAGATATGGCGGGCATATTCCACAATGGCAAGCTGCATTCCAAGGCAGAGCCCCAAAAAGGGCACTTTATGTTCTCTGGCATACCGGCAGGCAAGGATTTTCCCATCAATGCCCCGGTCTCCGAAACCGCCGGGCACCAGGATTCCCTGTACATCGCCGAGAATCTGATTGATATTTTCTTCATTTAACAGTTCAGAATCCACCCATTTGATATTTACCGTGGCGCGTTCTGCGATTCCGCCGTGCTTTAAAGCTTCCACCACAGAGATATAAGCGTCATGGAGGGAGATATATTTTCCTACCAGCGCAATTTCTACTTCCTTATCCGGATTGCGCAATGCGTCCACCATATCGATCCAGTCGGTCAGGTCGGGTTTGGGACAATCCAGACGGAGACATTCGCAGGCTACCTGGGCCAGATTTTCTTTTTCCATGGCAAGGGGCGCCTCATAGAGATATTCCACATCCAGATTCTGCAGCACATGGCTGTCCGGCACATTGCAGAACAGAGCAATCTTGTCTTTGATGGCCTGATCCAGAGGATGCTCGCTGCGGCAGACAATAATGTCAGGCTGAATTCCCATGCCCTGCAGTTCCTTGACGCTTGCCTGGGTGGGCTTGGTCTTAATCTCCCCGGAAGCGGAAATATAGGGAATCAAAGTGACATGGATTAAAATGGCGTTTTCGTGGCCCACTTCATGCTGAAACTGACGAATGGATTCCAAAAACGGCTGACTTTCAATATCGCCTACGGTGCCGCCCACTTCAATAATGGCAATGTGGGTTTCTTCGGTGGTGAAATTGCGGTAAAACCGGCTCTTGATTTCATTGGTGATGTGAGGAATTACCTGAACAGTGCCGCCGCCGTAATCGCCCCGGCGTTCTTTCTGCAGCACAGACCAGTAAACCTTTCCGGTGGTAACATTGGAATTTTTACTTAAATTTTCATCAATAAAACGCTCATAATGTCCCAGATCCAGGTCCGTTTCGGCACCGTCATCCGTGACAAATACTTCTCCATGCTGAATGGGATTCATTGTACCGGGATCGATGTTAATGTAAGGGTCAAATTTCTGCATGGTAACTTTGTAACCCCGGGCTTTCAGCAGACGGCCCAGGGAAGCAGCAGTGATTCCCTTGCCAAGACCGGAAACAACTCCACCAGTGACAAAGACGTATTTTACGGGCATAGGTAGCTCCTCCTTTATAGTTGTAAACATTTTTCGCAATATAACGAATTCATTATACAACCTGTGTGGGAAGAATGCCAGAACTTTTGAAGAAAATCTTCAATTAAATGAGAAGCGCCGCAGTTTGACGCAAAATTTTTCTGCAGGATGTGTCCCTCAGAGAAAATGTTGGGCAATTATTTCACCGCAGGAGCAATACATACCAAATACCGTTCCTGGGCAGGATGAAACATAAGGGCAAGGCCGGAATCTGTTTATAAAAACTTTAGAATTTGTTTCGGAAAGTTTCGGAGAATTGTATTGATTTTCAGAAGGAATACACCTATAATTAAAGATGCTGTGAAACAGAACGTTGCAGCGTGCAGGAGGAAATAAATGGAGAACAAAGGAAATAACAATAATAACGGCGGCAATAATAACGGCGGCAATAACAAAAACGGAATGACAATTATGATTTTCATTCTGACTGCGCTGCTGGTGCTGTTTTTGACAAGTCTGCTGAACAGCTGCGCCAAGGACGCCACCAACAAAGAGATCACATATTCTGAATTTATTGATATGGTAGAGAAGGACAAGGTGGAATCCGTAACTTTTACATCCAGCAGAATCAACATTACCCCCAAAGGAGAGAATAAATTATACAGAATTACGTATTATACGGCAGAACTGAATGACGAAAGCCTGATTCCTCTGTTAAAGGAGCATGATGTCAAGTTCGGCGGAACCGTGGAAGATGTTTCCACTATGATTATGTGGAATATGTTAAGCTATATTCTCCCGCTGGTACTGGTATGGGTGCTGCTGTATTTTCTGATTTTCCGCAAAATGGGAAGCGGCGGAATGATGGGTGTGGGCAAGACTACGGCGAAGGTCTATGTGGAGAAGTCTACAGGCGTTACGTTTAGGGACGTTGCCGGACAGGACGAAGCCAAGGAATCTCTCCAGGAAGTGGTGGATTTTCTGCATAATCCCAGGAAATACACAGATATCGGAGCAAAGCTTCCCAAGGGAGCGCTGCTGGTAGGCCCTCCCGGAACCGGAAAAACATTGTTGGCGAAGGCCGTGGCAGGAGAGGCCAAGGTGCCGTTTTTTTCACTGGCAGGTTCCGATTTTGTGGAAATGTTTGTGGGCGTGGGGGCTTCCCGTGTCCGGGATTTGTTCAAAGAAGCCCAGAAGCAGGCCCCGTGTATTATTTTTATTGATGAAATTGACGCCATCGGCAAAAGCCGTGACACCAGATACGGCGGCAACGATGAAAGAGAGCAAACCCTGAATCAGCTTTTGGCTGAAATGGATGGATTTGACACCTCCAAGGGACTTTTGATTCTGGCGGCTACCAACCGGCCGGAGGTACTGGATAAAGCGCTGCTGCGGCCGGGACGTTTTGACCGGAGAATTATCGTGGATAAACCGGATTTGAAAGGAAGAGTGGAGACGCTGAAAGTCCATGCCAAGAATGTATTGCTGGATGATTCTGTGGATTTGGACGCCATTGCGCTGGCTACCTCCGGGGCAGTGGGATCTGATCTTGCCAATATGATTAATGAAGCGGCAATCAACGCGGTAAAACAGGGAAGAAAATATGTTAATCAGAGCGATTTATTTGAATCTGTGGAAGTTGTGATTGCAGGCAAAGAGAAAAAAGACCGGATTATGGGGCCCAAAGAGAAGAAAATGGTTGCCTATCATGAAGTGGGACATGCGCTGGTTACCGCTTTGCAGAAAGACGCGGAGCCGGTGCAGAAAATCACCATTGTGCCCAGGACTATGGGCGCTCTGGGATATACCATGCAGGTGCCGGAGGAAGAGAAATTCCTTATGACCAAGAATGAACTGGTAGCTCATCTTGTCACCTATATGGGCGGCCGCGCTGCAGAAGAGATTGTATTTGATTCAGTAACAACCGGCGCTTCCAATGATATTGAGCAGGCAACGAAGATTGCAAGAGCCATGGTGACTCAGTACGGTATGTCAGAGAAGTTCGGCCTGATGGGCCTTGTAACCATTGAGAGCCAGTATTTGGACGGCAGGGCCAGTTTAAACTGCGGTGAGGAGACGGCAGGCCAGATCGATCAGGAAGTGATGCGGATTCTGAAAGAAAGCTATGACGAAGCCACCCGCCTGCTTTTAGAGAACAGAGAAATCCTGGATAAGATTTCGCAGCAGCTCTATGAAAATGAAACAATTACCGGCAAGGAATTTATGAAGATTTTCCGGGAATTAAAGGGAATACCGGAACCGGAGGAAAAGACAGAAGCAGAGAAGGCGGCCGAGAGTTTTCAGGCGGAACAGGAGCATGTGAAGCAGCAGGCCCCCACAGTGGAGATGCAGGAGCATATGAAGCAGCAGGCTCCCACAGTGGAGATTCAGGAGGAGGAAATTCTGGTGAATACTCTGCGGGAGGAAGATTTGCCTCCGGAGCTTTCCGGGAAGGAAGAAGCTTCGCCGGAGCATCAGGAGCTGGAAGTAAATACACTGGAGGGGGAAGAAGCCCGTCCCCGGCAGGAACAGAAAGTGGAACTGATTCCCGTGACAGTAAATATGCCGAACCTGCAGAAACCTGAAGCCCCAGGGCAAATGGAAGCGTCAGAGACGATGAAGGAAGAGGCAAAGCCTGCTGTACCGGAAGCGAAAGAAGAAGCCAGGCCGGTTTCCTTAGAAGCATCCACTCCGGAGGAACTGGGATTTTTCCCGGTGAAAAAGGGCAGCGGAAAGAAAGGAAAGAGCATTCCTGCAAAGAAGGAAGCGTCTGTGCCAAAACAGCAGCCTGCCGAAGAAGCTCTCCGGGAAAAGCAGTCCGTTAAAGGACAAACATCCTCTTCTAAGCCGGAGCCTGAGAAAACAGAACAGGAAGCAGAAGAAGATTATCTGGATCAACTGTTAAAGGAATTAAAGTAATGTTTGATATTCAGGAAGAATTGAAAAAACTCCCCCAGAAGCCGGGAGTATATCTGATGCATGATAAGAACGATGCCATTATTTATGTTGGAAAGGCAGTCAGTCTGCGGAATCGGGTGCGGCAGTATTTTCGGCCCAGCCACAATGAAGGCTTGAAAAAAGATCAAATGGTAAGGCAAATCGAACGGTTTGAATATATCATCACCGATTCCGAACTGGAAGCCCTGATTTTGGAATGCAACCTGATCAAAGAGCATCGGCCTAAATATAATACCATGCTGCGGGATGATAAGACATACCCGTATATTAGAGTGACGCTGGGAGAAGATTTTCCCAGAGTCCTCTTTTCACGTCAGATGAAAAAAGACAAGTCCCGCTATTTCGGGCCCTACACCAGTGCAGGAGCCGTAAAAGATACCATAGAACTGATTCAGAAAATCTGCACTCTGCGCACCTGCAGCCGTTCACTGCCCAAAGATATCGGAAAGGAAAGGCCCTGCCTGAATTACCATATCCACCAGTGCATGGCGCCCTGCCAGGGGAATATCAGCAAAGAAGATTACCGCAGGCAGATTGGAAAAGCCCTGGAATTTCTCAATGGAAATTATCAGCCGGTGGTGAAAGAATTAGAAGAGAAGATGCAGGCCGCTTCTCAGGATATGAACTTTGAAAAGGCCATAGAATACCGGGAATTGCTAAAGGCGGTAAAACAGATTGCCCAGAAGCAGAAGATTACCAGCTCCGATCAGGAGGACAAAGACATTATCGCTGTGGCGGCGGACGAGGAGGATGCAGTAGTTCAGGTGTTTTTTGTCCGGGACGGCAGGCTGATCGGAAGAGATCATTTCCATGTGAACATCGGCGGCGGTGAGAGCGCCAGAGCCCAGATCCTTGCCACCTTTCTGAAACAGTTTTATGCGGGAACGCCCTTTATCCCCAGAGAGCTGATGATTCAGGAGGAGATTGAGGAAGCGGAGGTAATCGGGGAATGGCTGAGTCAGAAACGGGGGCAGAAGGTTTATCTCCGGGTGCCCAAAAAGGGAACCAAGGAAAAACTGGTGGAGCTGGCGGCTCAGAATGCCGCAATGGTACTGGCCCAGGATAAAGAGAAAATCAAGAGGGAAGAGGGAAGAACCATCGGAGCCTTAAAGGAAATCGGCAAGCTGCTGAATTTAGAAGATATCAAGCGGGTGGAAGCATACGATATTTCCAATATCAGCGGATTTGAAACGGTGGGCTCCATGGTGGTGTATGAGAAAGGAAAGCCCAAACGGAGCGATTACCGCAAGTTTAAACTGCGGACCGTAGCAGGGCCCGATGATTATGGCTCCATGTATGAGGTGCTGACCAGGCGGTTTTCCCACGGCATGAAAGAACAGAAAGAGTTAAAGGAACGGAACCTGGAAAATGATTACGGAAGCTTTACCCGTTTTCCGGATTTGATTATGATGGACGGCGGCAAAGGGCAGGTAAACATTGCCCTTCGGGTGCTGCAGGAGCTGGGGCTTCATATTCCCGTATGCGGTATGGTAAAGGATGATAATCACCGCACCCGCGGGTTATACTATCATAATCAGGAGATTCCCATTGACAGGCATGGAGAGGGATTTAAACTGATTATCAGAATTCAGGATGAGGCCCACCGGTTTGCCATTGAATACCACAGATCTCTGAGAAGCAAGGAGCAGGTGCATTCGGTACTGGACGATATTCCGGGGATCGGCGCGGCAAGAAGAAAGGCTCTGATGCGGACGTTTCAGTCGCTGGAGGAAATCCGTGAGGCAGATATTGAAAAACTGTCGGGAATTCCCGCTATGAATGAACGGGCAGCCAGGGCAGTTTATGAATTTTTCCACAGAGCCCGTATTGAAGAAGGAGAGCAACTGTGATAAGATTTAGCTTGAAAGCATAGCATGAAGGGCAGCTATTGAGACGGCAGCTTTGCCCGGAAAATCCAGCCGGAGAAAGGGAAATGCGGATGAAAGGTGTAAGTGTAAAAAAGATAATAGAAAAAATGA
Organism: Petralouisia sp.; assembly: GCF_056822245.1. Taxonomy (NCBI): domain Bacteria; kingdom Bacillati; phylum Bacillota; class Clostridia; order Lachnospirales; family Lachnospiraceae; genus Petralouisia; species Petralouisia sp. Next base: position 12,767 of record NZ_JBQIOP010000044.1, read on the forward strand.
ATTTAAAGGTGCTGAATCCGGAAGTAGATATCCGGAACCGGAAAGTCACGACGGCAGAGGTGAACCGTCCGGCACTGCAGTTAACAGGATATTTTGATTATTTTGAAAAAAGCAGAATTGAGATTATCGGCAGAGTGGAGCATACTTATGTGCAGAAATTAAGCACAGAAGAAAAACTGGATGTCTATCGGAAATTTCTGTCCTACCATGTTCCCTGTGTGATTTTCAGCAGGGATCTGGAGCCGGAACCGGAATTTCTTAAGATTGCCACTGAGAATGACACCCCGGTTCTTTCTACGGATTACGGAACTTCTGCATTTATGGCAGAGCTGATTTACTATCTGGGCGAGGTACTGGCGCCCTGTATTTCCATTCACGGAGTACTGGTGGATGTTTACGGCGAGGGGCTTTTGATAATGGGAGAAAGCGGAATCGGCAAAAGCGAGGCGGCATTGGAGCTGATTCGCCGAGGACACCGGCTGGTCAGCGATGATGTGGTGGAAATCCGCAAAATCAACAAACATACCCTGGTGGGCACTGCGCCGGATATTACCAGATACTTTATCGAACTGCGGGGAGTCGGAATTATTGATGTAAAGACTCTCTACGGCGTGGAATGTGTAAAAGAAAAACAGAATATCGATCTGGTGATTAAACTGGAGGACTGGAAGAAAGATAATGAATACGACAGACTGGGCATGGAGGAAGAGTACACGGAATTCCTCGGCAATAAAGTGGTCTGCCATTCCCTTCCCATACGGCCGGGCCGTAATCTGGCTGTAATCTGCGAGTCTGCGGCCGTCAACCACAGACAGAAGAAGATGGGGTATAACGCGGCAAAAGAACTGTACCGCAGGGTGCAGGAGAATCTGCAGAAATCTGATGACGATGAATTGGAAGAATAAAACAGTCAATGGTTAGAATCGTAACGAACTGGAAGAATAAAACAACGAATTGTTCAGAAAATAAGATCAGGAGGAATTATCATGGAAAGAAAAAATGCATGGAAGAAATATCCGGAAGGAAAATGCCAGGAAATATTTGCCTTTGGAGAGAAATATAAGAAGTTTATTTCCGACTGCAAGACAGAGCGGGAATGTGTCACAGAACTGAAGGCGCAGGCAGAGGCGGCAGGATTTGAGGATTTGAAGCAGGTTCTTGCATCCGGAAGAACTCTTCAGACGGGAGATAAGGTTTATGCGGAAAATATGGGAAAACTGCTGGCGCTGTTTGTGATCGGCAGACAGCCTTTGGAGAAGGGCATGAATATTCTGGGCGCTCATATTGATTCCCCCAGACTGGATTTAAAACAGGTGCCTCTCTATGAGGACACAGAACTGGCCCTGCTTGACACCCACTATTACGGCGGTGTTAAGAAATATCAGTGGGTAACGCTTCCTTTGGCACTTCACGGCATCATTGTGAAAAAAGACGGAACCAAAGTAACGGTAAATATCGGGGAAAAAGACGATGACCCGGTATTCGGCGTCAGCGATCTGCTGATTCATCTTTCCGCTGAACAGCTGGAGAAGAAAGCGGCTAAGGTTATTGAGGGAGAAAACCTGGATGTTTTAGTGGGCAGCATTCCTTTTGAAAGCGAAGAGGATGAGAAAAAAGCCAAAGAAGCGGTAAAAACAAATGTACTGAATATTTTAAAAGAGCAATACAATATAGAAGAAGAGGATTTCCTGTCTGCAGAAATTGAAGTGGTTCCGGCAGGAAAGGCAAGGGATTACGGCTTTGACCGCAGCATGATTATGGGATACGGCCATGACGACAGAGTTTGCGCTTATCCTTCTTTTGCGGCAGTGGCGGAAGCAGGCGTCTGTGAGAAAACCAGCGTGTGCCTGTTAGTGGATAAAGAAGAAATCGGAAGCGTAGGGGCAACCGGTATGGAATCACAGTTTTTTGCCTATATGGTGGCAGAGATTATGAACAATATGGGAGGATACGATCAGATTGTATTCAACCGTGCCATGACCAATTCCAAAGTGCTTTCCTCCGATGTAAGCGCGGCGTACGATCCGCTGTATGCCTCCGTAATGGAGAAAAGAAATGCGGCTTACTTCGGAAACGGACTGGTATTCAACAAGTACACAGGCTCCAGGGGAAAGGCCGGTTCTAACGATGCAAATCCGGAATATATGGCAGAGCTTCGCAGGATTATGGAGGATAACAATGTGTCTTTCCAGACCTCGGAGCTTGGCAAGGTAGACCAGGGCGGCGGCGGAACAATCGCTTTTATTCTGGCAAATTACAATATGTCTGTCATTGACAGCGGCGTGCCTGTGCTGAATATGCATGCCCCCTGGGAAATTATCAGTAAAGTGGATCTTTATGAAGCAAAATTGGGCTATACGGCATTTTTGAAAGAGGCTTAATGTGAAGGAAGAATTTTTAAAACATCTGCAGAGGATTTTACGGGAGGATCAGCGGGCGTTGGAAGAGAACATGAGCAGCCATGTGACGTTCCGCACCGGAGGGCCGGCAGAGTATTATGTGCGGCCGAACCGGCAGCAGATTCAGCCGGTTCTTGAGCTGTGCAGGCGGTTTGACGTTCCCTGGATGGTGATTGGCAACGGCAGCAACCTGTTAGTGGGGGATCGGGGCATAAGAGGACTGGTTATGGAAATCGGCAGAATGATGGATCGGATTTCCATAGACGGAGAGCTTGTGACTGCAGAGGCAGGGGCGCTTCTGTCCTCTGCGGCCCGGTATGCCGCAAAAGAGAGCCTTACCGGCATGGAATTTGCTTCCGGGATTCCGGGAACCGTCGGCGGGGCGGTGGTTATGAACGCAGGCGCATACGGCGGCGAGATAAAACAGATCCTTAAGAGCGTAACAGTTCTGACTGAGGACGGCCAGGAACGGGAGCTTGGGGCCGAAGAACTGGATCTGGGCTACCGGCACAGCTGTATATTGGAACGCCGTTTGATTGTACTGGAAGCAAAACTGCAGCTTTCCAAAGGAAATCCGGAAGAAATTTCAGACCGGATGGAGGAACTGAAAAACCGGAGAGTGGAAAAACAGCCCCTGGAATATCCAAGCGCAGGCAGCACCTTTAAGCGGCCAGAAGGGTATTTTGCCGGAAAATTAATTCAGGATACAGGGCTTCGGGGATATCAGGTCGGAGGCGCCCAGGTTTCTGAAAAGCACTGCGGATTTGTCATCAATAGAGAGAAAGCGGTATCGAAGGATATTCGTCAGCTGATTACAGATGTGCAGGATCAGGTGGAGGCGCAGTTTGGAGTGCGTCTGGAACCGGAGGTAAAATTCATAGGAGATTTTTAACCGGGGAAGCATTAGGGAGGATATGGATTGAAATTTGTAATATTGACAGGAATGTCCGGCGCCGGTAAAAGTACGGCATTGAAAATAATGGAGGACATCGGATATTTCTGTGTGGATAATCTTCCGATTGCATTGATTGAGAAGTTTGCGGAACTTGTGAATGTATCGGGAGGAGAGTTGCAGAAGGCGGCTGTGGGAGTGGATATCCGCAGCGGCCAGGCATTAGATGAACTGCAGGATGTTCTGGACAAGCTGAACCAGACAGAAATTGACTTTGACATCCTCTACCTGGATTCCGCCGATGAAGTTTTAGTGAAAAGGTACAAAGAAACCAGGCGCACCCATCCCCTTGCAGCGGGAGAGCGGGTGGACAGGGGAATACAGAAGGAGCGCAGGCGCCTGGAATTTCTCAGGAAGCAGGCAGACTACATTGTGGACACCAGCAATATGCTGACCCGAGAGCTGAAAGCGGAATTAGAGAAGATTTTTGTGCAGAATCAGGATTATAAGAACCTGTTTGTCACCATTGTGTCCTTTGGGTTTAAATATGGAATTCCCACGGATTCCGATTTGGTATTTGACGTGCGGTTTCTGCCCAATCCCTATTACGTGGAAGGGCTGCGGGCCAAAACCGGCAATGACAAAGAGATACAGGATTACGTGATGCAGTATCCGGAGGCCGGCCAGTTTCTGGACAAACTGGAAGAGATGGTTAAATTCCTGATTCCCCATTACATTACAGAGGGGAAAACAGCCCTTGTGATCAGCATCGGGTGCACCGGCGGAAAACACCGTTCCGTTACCCTTGCCAACGGCCTGTTTGAACGGCTGAAACATCAGAAAGAATTTGGAATTAAGATTGACCACAGAGACATTCAAAAGGATGCGCTGCGCAATAAATAAATGCACAGAGAGGGATTTCAGATTCCGGAAAATGTGCGGCAGACAGGGATTTAGATTCCGGAAAAATGTGCAGCAGACAGGGAAAATCAGCGGGAGGAAAGCGTTATGTCTTTTTCCGGTCAGGTAAAAGAGGAACTGGTGCGCCAGGTGTCCGAGAGCAGGCATTGCAGGCTTGCAGAGATTGCGGCAATTTTAAGCTTTGCAGGAAAAACAGAAGAGGCAGGCGGAGAGCATGTTCTGCGGATTTACACAGAGAATCTCCTGCTTGCCCGTAAATATTTTATATTGATGAAAAAGACCTTTCAGGTCACATGCCGGATTGCCGTGCGGCAGAATATTTATCTTCACAAAAGCAGAACCTTTGTGATTTCACTTTTTGGGGAACAGGAGGTGAAGCGGGTGCTGCAGGCGGTGAAATGGCGGAATGAAAAAAATGAAGATATCCGGACCAGGGAGCTGGTGTGCGGCCTTCTGGTACAGAAATCCTGCTGCCGCAGGGCTTTTATCCGGGGGGCTTTTTTAAGCGCAGGCTCCATGAGCGATCCGGAGAAATCCTATCATTTTGAGATTGTCTGCACCGGAGAAGGGAAAGCCAGACAATTGATGGAGATTATCAACAGCTTTGAGATGGACGCCAAGGTGGTGATGCGCAAGAAGAACCATGTGGTGTATTTAAAGGAAGGCTCCCAGATTGTGGATATGCTGAATATTATGGAAGCCCATGTGTCTTTGATGAACCTGGAAAATGTACGGATCATAAAGGAAATGCGCAATTCGGTTAACCGTAAGGTGAATTGCGAAACAGCCAATATTAATAAAACAGTCAGTGCGGCGGTGAAGCAGTTGGAAGATATCAATTATATCAAAAATGCCAGAGGACTGGACAGCCTGCCAGATAATTTAAGGGAAATTGCACTGGTGCGTCTGGAGTACCCCCAGGCGCCGCTGAAAGAGCTGGGAGCCTATTTGGAGCCTCCGGTGGGAAAATCCGGAGTGAACCACAGGCTGCGCAGGCTGTCAGAACTGGCAGAGGAGCTGCGGCAGGCAGGAAATTAGGAGGAATTATGGAAAGAAGGAAACTTTTATTCGTATTTAACCCTTTTTCCGGAAAGGGCCAGATAAAAAGTAAGCTGTTTGAAATAGTGGATCAGTTTGTAAAAAGCGGATACGAGGTTACGGTTTATCCCACCCAGAAGCCCCAGGACGCCATGGAGCTGGTGAAGGAACGGGCCGGGGAATATGAACTGGTGATATGCAGCGGCGGAGACGGTACGTTAGATGAAGTGGTGACAGGCATGATGTGCCGGGAAAACAAGAGGCCCATCGGTTACATTCCGGCCGGAAGCACCAATGATTTTGCCAGCTCCCTGGGGTTTCCCAGGAGTATGGAGGAGGCTGCGGCGGCTGCAGTGAACGGGATTCCTTTTGCCTGCGACGTGGGAGAGTTTAACGGGGATTATTTTGTCTATATTGCGGCTTTCGGGCTGTTTACCGATGTATCCTATGCCACCAGCCAGGAGCTGAAGAACCGGATTGGACATATCGCATATATTCTGGAAGGGCTGAAACGGCTTCCCACTATACAGTCTTACCATCTGCAGGTCACCTGGGAAGGGCAGACCATTGAAGATGAATTTATCTACGGCATGGTGACCAATTCCACTTCTGCAGGAGGATTTAAAAATATTACCGGGAAAAATGTTCAGCTGGACGACGGGCTTTTTGAAGTTACGCTGATCCGTATGCCGAAAAATCCCATTGAACTGAATGAAATTATCGCAAGCCTTACCAATCTCATAGACAATACGGATTCCATTTATACCTTTAAGACCGGCAGCCTGCAGATCAAAAGCTTAGAAGAGATTCCCTGGACGCTGGACGGGGAGTACGGAGGGACCCACAGTGAGGTGGAAATCAGGAATCAGAAACAGGCCGTACAAATTATGGTAAAAAACTCAGAATTATCTGTATAAGTCCTTTTCTTTTTGGGAAAAATGCGGTAAAATGTAAACAGTATTTGTCCAGGGGCGCGTTTGGATGATATCCCGCCATTTGCTGTAGGAGCGTATCCGGAAACATCTTCCGGCAATATACGGCTCAGACAGTCTCCAGACGCGGCCCGGGGCAAATCTATATGAAATTTAGGAGAGTTCCCCGGACAGGGAACAGAAATGGAGGAAGAGAAATGTTAGTATCTGCAAAAGAAATGTTACAGAAAGCAAAAGCAGGACACTATGCTGTGGGCCAGTTCAACATCAACAATCTGGAGTGGACAAAATCTATCTTACTTACCGCACAGGAATTGAAATCTCCGGTGATTCTGGGCGTATCAGAAGGCGCTGGAAAATACATGGCCGGATATAAGACCGTAGTAGGAATGGTAAACGGTATGTTGGAAGAGCTGAACATCACAGTTCCCGTAGCAATCCATCTGGATCACGGCAGCTATGAAGGATGCCTGAAATGCGTGGAAGCAGGATTTTCTTCTATCATGTTTGACGGTTCTCATTATCCAATTGATGAGAATGTAGAAAAGACCAAAGAACTGGTAAAAATTGCCCATGACAAGGGAATGTCCATCGAAGCGGAAGTAGGCTCCATCGGCGGAGAAGAAGACGGTGTGATTGGCGCAGGAGAGTGTGCAGATCCTAACGAGTGCAAGGCAATTGCAGATCTGGGCGTTGATATGCTTGCAGCAGGAATCGGCAATATCCACGGCAAATATCCGGACAACTGGGCAGGCTTAAGCTTTGAAACATTAGATGCAGTTCAGCAGAAAACAGGCGATATGCCCTTAGTGCTTCACGGCGGTACCGGTATTCCGGAAGATATGATCAAGAAAGCAATTTCTTTGGGCGTAGCTAAGATTAATGTAAATACAGAATGTCAGCTTTCCTTTGCAGCAGCTACCAGAGAATACATCGAAGCAGGTAAGGATCAGCAGGGCAAAGGCTTTGACCCGAGAAAATTACTGGCTCCCGGCGCAGAAGCAATTAAGGCAACTGTAAAAGAGAAAATGGAATTATTCGGTTCCGTAGGCAAGGCAGAATAATTTTAAGCTCTATCCTCAGTTTATTTTGGAATTGTTTCATGCTGCAGAACCGGGGCATTTATCAAACACGCGCTGGGAGCCCTGTTGTCTATTTTTTATAAAAATAAGACAGAAATGAAATAAATTTATCCGAAATAGCAAAAAATAAAATATTTCTGAAAATTCTATTGCTTTTTTCTAAAAAGTAGAGTATCTTATTACCAGACAGAAAATAAACGATAGAACAAGGGTGTTCCAAGAGGCTTGGAATGCCCTTTTTTTGGAAAGGATGAGAATATGAGCGAATACTATAATGTAGCGGAAATCTTTGGTGAAAACGTGTTCAACGATGCAGTCATGCAGGAACGGCTGCCCAAGAAGGTTTACAAAAGGCTAAAAGATGTGATCAGCGAGGGAAGAGAACTGGATCTGGAAACGGCGGACGTGGTTGCCCATGAGATGAAAGAGTGGGCCATTGAAAAGGGGGCCACCCATTATACCCACTGGTTTCAGCCTTTAACCGGCGTAACGGCGGAAAAGCACGATTCTTTTATTACAGCGCCCATGTCCAATGGAAAAGTCCTGATGAGTTTTTCCGGAAAAGAGCTGATCAAGGGAGAGCCGGACGCCTCATCTTTCCCTTCCGGCGGCCTTCGGGCCACGTTTGAAGCAAGGGGCTATACTGCCTGGGACTGCACCTCGCCGGCATTTGTAAGGCAGGATGCAGCAGGAGCCACGCTCTGTATCCCCACCGCTTTCTGTTCCTACACCGGAGAGGCGCTGGATCAGAAAACCCCTCTGCTGCGTTCCATGGAAGCAATCAATGCTCAGTCCATCCGCCTGCTGCGGCTGTTCGGCAATGTTACCTCCAAAAAAGTAACTCCCTCCGTGGGGCCGGAGCAGGAATACTTTCTGGTTGACCGGCAGAAATATTTAAAGAGAAAAGATTTGATTTTTACCGGGCGCACGCTGTTCGGCGCAATGCCTCCCAAGGGCCAGGAAATGGATGACCACTACTTTGGCGCCATCCGGGAGCGGATTGCGGCTTATATGAAGGACGTGAACAAAGAACTGTGGAAACTGGGAGTCAGCGCCAAAACCCAGCACAACGAAGTGGCTCCTGCGCAGCACGAACTGGCGCCTATTTATGCAGAAGCCAATATTGCGGTGGATCACAACCAGCTTGTAATGGAAACGTTAAAGAAAGTGGCCGGCCGTCATGGAATGACCTGCCTTTTGCATGAAAAGCCTTTTGCCGGGGTCAACGGCTCCGGCAAACATAACAACTGGTCTATTACTACAGACGATGGCATCAATATGTTAGATCCGGGCAAGACTCCCCATGACAATATTCAGTTTCTTTTAGTGCTGACCTGTATTCTGAAAGCAGTGCACAAACATGCGGATCTGCTTCGGGAATCTGCAGCAGATGCAGGAAATGATCACAGATTAGGGGCAAATGAGGCGCCGCCTGCCATTATTTCTATTTTCCTTGGCGAGCAGCTTCAGGATGTTCTGACCCAGCTAATCAGCACCGGAGAAGCCACCCGAAGCCTGAAGGGGGAAGTGCTTCAGACCGGCGTAAAGACGCTGCCGGATTTTATGAAAGACGCCACAGACCGAAACCGCACCTCACCCTTTGCCTTTACCGGCAATAAATTTGAATTCCGCATGGTGGGCTCCAATGATTCCATTGCGGCGCCCAATGTTGTGCTGAATACCATTGTGGCGGAAGCGTTTTCTGATGCCTGTGATGTGCTGGAGAAGGCCGATGATTTCGAGATGGCAGTCCATGACCTGATCAAGATGCAGGCCATTGAACATCAGGATATTGTCTTTAATGGAAACGGCTATTCTCCGGAATGGGTGGAGGAAGCAGAACGCAGAGGGCTTCCCAATATCACCAATATGGTGGATGCAGTTCCGGCCCTTGTTACAGAGAAGGCAATTGCATTGTTTGAGAAATTCAATGTGTTTACAAAAGCGGAACTGGAGTCCAGAAGCGAGATTCACTATGAGAACTATGCAAAAGCCATTAATATAGAAGCCAGGGCAATGATTGATATGGCAGGGAAGCAGATTATTCCGGCTGTCATTAAATATACTACAGCCCTTGCAAATTCCATCAATTCCGTAAAAGCTGCCTGTGAGGCCGATTTAAGCGTTCAGATTGGACTGCTGACAGAAGTTTCCGGGCTTCTGGCTGAAACAAAAGCAGCGTTAACCAGGCTCACCGGGGCTGCAGAACAGGCCTGTGCAATGCCTCAGGGCAGGGAACAGGCGGTATGTTACCGGGATGAGGTCAAAACAGCCATGGACGCGCTCCGCGCTCCGGTAGATAAACTGGAAATGATTGTGGACAAAGAAATGTGGCCCATGCCGTCCTACGGAGACTTGATTTTCGAAGTATAAGGTGCAGAAAGGGAGGATGCCAGGTAACCTCTTTGTCACCTGGCATTTATTATGAAAAAGTTTATTCAAATAGTAACTTGTGATTGTCATTTGTTATGGTTTTATTATATGCGGAAGAAATGAAGTTTTCATGTTGCTGAAATGAAACTTTTTTGAATCTAAAATGAATAATCTGTGAACAGAACAGATAATAAACGGTATTTTTGTCGGACCACAACGCTGTGGAGAACGGGAAAAGTACCGTTTTTTATATAGAAAAATTGATTACAGGGAGGAATTATTATGACAGAAGAAACAATTGTAAGCCTGATAAGTGAACATACCTTTGGCATCTGGTTTTTAATCGGAGCTGCGCTGGTGTTTTGGATGCAGGCAGGCTTTGCTATGGTGGAGGCAGGTTTTACCAGGGCAAAGAACAGCGGAAATATTTTGATGAAAAATCTGATGGATTTCTGTATCGGGACGGTAATGTTCATTTTGATTGGTTTTTCCCTTCTGTTGGGAGAAGATTTAATGGGTTTTATCGGGAAGCCGGGATTTGACATTTTTACCGCTTATCAGGAATTTGATTTTTCTAATTTTGTATTTAACCTGGTATTCTGCGCCACTACGGCCACCATTGTGTCCGGCGCTATGGCGGAGCGGACCAAGTTTTTGTCCTACTGCATTTATTCCGGTGTGATTTCTGCATTGATTTACCCTATTGAAGCTCACTGGATCTGGGGCGGCGGCTGGCTGGCGCAGATGGGATTTCATGATTTTGCAGGTTCCTGCGCCATCCATATGGTAGGCGGTATCTCCGCCCTGATCGGAGCAAAAATATTGGGTCCCCGAATTGGAAAATTTACCACAGACAAAAACGGAAAGGTTACGAAAGTTAATGCATTTCCGGGACATAATCTCCCGCTGGGATGCCTGGGATGCTTCATTCTCTGGTTTGGCTGGTATGGGTTTAACGGAGCGGCAGCAACCAGTATCCCTCAGCTTGGTTCTATCTTTTTAACGACAACTATTGCGCCGGCTGTGGCAACGGTGGTTTGTATGGTGTTTACCTGGGTGAAATTCGGCAAACCGGATGTTTCCATGTGTCTGAATGCGTCATTGGCGGGACTGGTGGGAATTACCGCGCCCTGTGATGTAACAGACGCCTTCGGCGCGCTGGCCGTTGGAATTGTCTCAGGCCTTTTGGTGGTATTTGGCGTATGGTTCCTGGATTACAAGCTTCATGTGGACGATCCAGTGGGCGCCGTTGCAGTACATTGCTTAAACGGAATCTGGGGAACTTTGGCTGTAGGGCTTTTTGCCACTTCTTCTGCGCCGGGAAGCGAGATTGACGGCCTGTTTTACGGCGGCGGCTTTCATCAGCTTGGCCTGCAGGCATTGGGAATCCTGTCAGTAGGAATCTGGACGGTTGTGACAATAACCATTGCGTTTCTGGCAATTAAGGCAACGATTGGGCTTCGGGTGACGGAGGAAGAAGAGATAGTGGGTCTGGATTCCACAGAACATGGAATTGCTTCTGCATATTCTGGATTCAGCATTATGGATGTATCCAACACGATGACGATGGATATCAACGAAAATACCAATCTGGGTACGCCGGAGTATGAGAATGCTTCTGAGGCATTAAGAGACGCGGCAGTTCCGGTGGTGGCTGCACCAGGCGTTGGCGCCGGCAGCGGTATGTACAAAGTCACAATTGTGGCGAAGCTGTCCCGGTATGACAAACTGAGAAAGGCCATGAATGAGCTTGGTGTCACGGGAATGACTGTTACTCAGGTAATGGGCTGCGGAATTCAGAGAGGCGCCGGAGAGAAATACAGGGGCGTGGAACTGGACGCAACCTTGCTTCCGAAAGTAAAACTGGAAATTATCGTCGGAAATATTCCGGTGGAGAAAGTAATTCAGGCGGCGAAGAAAACACTGTATACCGGACATATCGGCGATGGCAAGATTTTTGTGTATGAAGTGGCAAAGGTTGTGAAAATCCGCACCGGCGAGGAAGATCTGGAGGCGCTTTTGGATGTGGAGTAGATAAGGAAAGGGAAGTTTTAGGACAGGGAAAGATAATTTATAAGGAAAATGCGGAAGAATTTTTATATCGGCGAAAGGAGAAAATCTCTGGATTTTTTGGCACAAACGGATTATAATGGATCAAAGACCAGTACAGCGGGAGGATTGGGAAATGGAAAATAATCTGTTGTTTGTCAACCAGAATAAAGAAATTATTCAGGAATTTCTGACAGCTATGGAGGGGAGAAAGGGGAATTTCGTTACAGACACGGCAGACAGCGGTCTGGAGGCTGCGTATCTATTGAAGAAAAAGAAATATAAGGTGGTAGTCACAGGACTGGATCTGCCGACGTATGACGGTTCTAAGGTGATAGAGTATTTAAACCGCAATTATCCGGAAACCGTGTGCATTGTATACACCTGGAGACTGGAGCTGGCCCACCTGAGGCTGCTGATCAATGAGAGGAACGTATTCCGGATTTTTCAGAGGCCGGTAAAGTACCACAAGCTGTACGATGCCATAATGGACGGAATTGTAAAATATGACCGCCGTGAAATTGATGTGCTGAACCGCCGTGAGATGGAACAGGAATTGAGGAAAAAATCCCTACAGGCGGCGGAATTAAAAAGGGTGACAGAAGAAAGGGACTGGGAGCGGGAAGAACTGGTGAAGTTTTTGGGTTCTCTGCTGAATGTGTTCCTTCATGACGTCAAATCCCAGCTGCCGGGAAAGGGAACCTGGCAGCTGGCCCGTTATGAAAAGAAGCTGACCGCCTGGCTGTTAGAGCATGAACGGTCGCCGTTAAAGAGCCTGGAGGAAGTGAAAAAGGATATTTACGGCAGATTTCTGCATCCGGAGTATAACCAGAAAGTGGAAATCCGTCTGGATGAGGGAGCGGGAGTGCCTTCCCAGGAGTTTTGCGGCAGCCTGCATTTCATTGTCTGGCTCCTTCTTACAAGGTTTGTCATGATTTCTTCCGTTTATGATGTCCGGGTGATTCTGATTCCCATGGGCCAGGAGCGGTTCCGTGTGCGGGTGGAAGGCCTGTTTCCGGAAGGCGTCTGGGGAACAGCCCATGAAGAGATGACCGCACGGGTGATGACCAGTGTCACCCAGACAATCTTAGAGAGCTTTGCTCAGCGTTTTACCCAGAGCATCAGCGATGAAAAAGTTATTTACTATATGGAGCTGTAAATCGGTCTTTCCATTGATCAGAAATGGGGCTGTCGGGAAACAGCTCCATTTCTGTCTGTATTCAGCGATAAAAGCATGCTCACTGAAATCAGGGATTTTCTTCCGGTATCTCGTTCTCTCCGATATTGTTGTCCTCAGGAGCGTTGTCCTCCGGCGGATCGATATCTTCCGGTTCTTCCGGCATCTCGTCCTCCGGCGGATCGTCATCCTCTTTTTTATCACTGGTATGCTCTTTGTCGTCTTTGTTGGGCTTGCCTGTGATTCCCTGTGACTGATCGGGAATTTCCACCGGCGGGATTTCCGGAACCATGGAAGCGGCCGTGTGGACGGTACAGTAATTTTCCTGTGACAGAGAATCCGACAACAGGAAAGGCCCGTCCTCCGTATCCGGAGATCCGCCTACAATATAGATGCCGCCCTGTCTGTTTTCCTGTGGGCAGAATTCGTTTGCAAGCATACCGGAAGCTGTGCAGATGGTGGCGCTTACGTGGTGATCGCAGTACTCTGTGGGGACGGTTCCGGCGGCAAAAAATTCCGTTTCCACCATGCTTCCCCTGGGATCGGCGTCGCACAGGCCCTCCACGGCCAGTTTGCCGGATTTTTTGCATACGGCAGCAGTGGTGATGCCTTCCGGCTGGGTAAAATCTCTGTACTCCAGATTTTCATGAATTCTTCCCATAATATTGCGCCAGAGGGTTTTGGGATTGGAAGTCAGCGCGCCGTCCTGGGGAGTGTTGTCGTCGTATCCGCACCAGACAGAGCAGGTGTAGTAAGGGGTAAACCCGGCGAACAAAGCGTCCCTGTTCTTGGTGGTGGTTCCTGTTTTGCCTGCAATGGGCATATTTCCGAAGTTTACTGCGCCGCCGGTTCCCACTGTGACCACATCCTGCATGGCGGAAGTCAGCAGAAAGGCAGTGCTTTCCTTCAGTACCGTATGAGTTTCCTGGGTATTGTCAATCAGCACATTGCCGTTGTGATCCAGAATCCTGGTATAAAACCGGGGTTTTGTGTAGGTTCCGCCGTCGGCAATGGTGGCATAGGCGGCAGTCAGCTCCAGATTGGTAACGCCCTGAGTAATGCCCCCTAAAGCTAAGGACTGTACAATATCATCTTCCGTCAGTGTGGTAAATCCGAAGTTTGTCAGATAATCATAACCGGTCTGAGGAGAAATATCAGTCAGGGTTTTGACGGTTACCACGTTGATGGATTTGGTAATGGCGTAGCGGATGGTGGTAAATCCCCGGTAATTATTGTCATAGTTGCGCAGGGAGGTTCCGTTGGCATAGGAAAAGGGAGCGTCGTCCTGGACGGTAGCCAGAGTCATTCCGGCGGTGTCTAAAGCCGGAGCGTAAGCGGCAAGAACCTTGAAGGTAGAGCCGGGCTGCCTGGTGGTGTCCGTGGCCCGGTTCAGGGTACGGCTTCCGCTTTTATCGCCTCTTCCTCCCACGATTGCCTTAATGTCTCCGGTAAATTGATCCATAATGGTGACGGCTGCCTGGGGCTGCAGGGTAAACACCACAGATTCCCCGTTCTCAACAATGGTATCACCCGGCCCCATAATTTCTGATTTATAAGCGTCGATGGCCGCCTGGGCCTCTTCCTGACTGGAAAAATTCAGGGAGTAATCCGGATTGGAGGCGCTGTAATAGGAAATCATGGTCTGATCGCTGTAATTTTTCATAGTGCCGTCTTTTTCTTCCACGGTCAGCCGGTAGGAGAAGGAATACTGAGGCGCTGTGGAGTAATTTTCCGCGTTATTGACTTCTTCATCGCAAATCTGCTGAATTCCCATATCCTGGGTGGATTCAATGGTAAGGCCGCTGTTGTAGAGGGCTTTGTAAGCCTGGGTGTCGGTATATCCTTTTTTCTCCACCAGATCCCTGGCCACCTGGTCAATGACCGCATCTACAAAATATGAGTTGGGGTTGTCTGCCGCATATTCAATATTTACCTGCTGAATGCGGGAATAAACGTCGTCTTTTAAGGCCTCATTGTATTCATTGTCTGAAATATAGCCCTGATCCTTCATATTTTTCAGAACCAGTCTCCGCCGCTTGTCATTTTCCTTGGGATGGCTCACCGGGTTGTAGGCGGAAGGATTTTTGGTGATCCCGGCGATTACAGCCCCTTCCGACAAAGACAGTTCCGAGACGTCTTTGCCGAAATAACGGCGGGAAGCAGACTGTACGCCCAGGGTATTCTGTCCCAGATTGATGGTGTTTAAATAATTTTCCAATACCCATTCCTTGGATTTTACCTTGCTCAGCTCTATGGCAAGATACTGTTCCTGGATTTTCCGCTTTACCTTCTCAATGCCGGACTGATTGGTCCATCCTTCAAATACGTTGTTTTTCAGAAGCTGCTGTGTGATGGTGCTTGCGCCCTGACTGAAATGAAAGCCATTGGCAATGCCGGTAAAGCCCGCCCGGATAATTCCTTTCAAATCAATGCCGTTGTGTTCGTAGAACCGTTCGTCCTCAATGGCCACAAAGGCATGCTGAAGATCTTCTGGAATTTCATCCAGCGTGACATACACCCGGTTGGAGCCGGAAGCCACCAGTTTGGCGGTCTGATTGCCCTGGTTATCCAGGACTACGGACAGATAGCCGGTGGGGGTGGGGTCAATATCAGAAATATCCGGGGCAGAATCAATAATGCCCTTGAAAACTCCGATTCCTGCGCAGCCGCCGATGACAACAGCCGCTATGAAGCAGATCAGCAGCGTTTTAAAGAAAATCACTGAAAATTTCCTGCGTACCAGAGAGGCTGTGGAAGTAAGTTGTTTTTCTTTCCGCGATACGCCTTTTTTTCCATAATTCATTGGTAAACCTCCTTTACAAAGAAATGCCGAATACAATCCGTGAAATATTACCCATATTTATAGAGGTAGTATCTGATTTATCACTGCAAATTAACCATAAGATTCCTGCCGCCGTAAAGACGGAAGGCAAAACTTTCTCCATATTATAACAAAAAAGAATTGCGAAATAAAGAAAAATTTTGCGGCTTGTGGAATTACCTGTAAATATGTTAAAATGAAAAACAGCGGAGCAGGCCTTAACATGATATGCAGGCATGTCCCAAAGACCGGCAGAGGGAGGAAATTAGTTCAGTGAAAACATTGTACCAGGGCGGAAGCGGCGAGATTGTGGAAAAAAAGTCACGTTTTATTGCAACCACAGAGAAAATCGAAACAGAAGAAGAGGCATTGGCATTTATCGGAAGAATGAAAAAGCAGTACTGGGACGCAAGACATAACTGCTATGCTTTTGTTGCCGGGGAACATCACAGCCTGCAGCGGTGCAGTGATGACGGAGAACCTGCCGGCACAGCCGGACGCCCCATGTTAGATGTGCTGCTTAAGGAGGACATTCACAATATTGCCGTGGTGGTCACCAGATATTTCGGCGGAACGCTTCTTGGAACCGGAGGTCTGGTGCGGGCTTACCAGAAGGCGGTGCAATCTGGCTTAGAACACAGCGTGATCATTGATAAACTGCCGGGAAGGCTTCTTAAGGTGGAATGCGATTACAATACCATTGGAAAGATCCAGTATATCCTGGCGCAGAAGCAGATAACGGCTGTTGATGTCAGCTATACCGACAAAGTAGTGACAGAGGTGATGGCGCCCATGGATCAATTGGAGCTGCTGCAGAAGGAAATTACAGATAAAACCAGCGGAACAGCAGGTTTTCAGGTGGGCGGGCCTGCAGAATTTGCCGTAATTGACGGAAAAATAAAAATTTTTAAAAAAATTTAAAAAAATGCTTGCAATTCTGTCAGAACTCGTATATAATACATTTTGTTGAAAACAATGGCCCATCGCCAAACGGTAAGGCAACGGACTCTGACTCCGTCATTTCAAGGTTCGAATCCTTGTGGGCCAGCTTGAAACCCATCACAGAATGTGATGGGTTTTTATCATATATACAGAAAGTTGGAAATGGGAGGAAGTTATGTACCGTTTTGATAGCAGAGTTCGTTACAGTGAAGTGGACAGCAAAGGCGCCGTTAAGATGAATGCGATTCTGGATTATTTTCAGGACTGCAGTTCCTTTCAGGCGGAAGAGCTGGGCGTGGGTCTTTCTTATATGGCAGAACAGGGCCTGGTCTGGGTATTGACCTGCTGGCAGGTGGAGCTGAAGCGTTATCCTGTTTTTGGTGAAAAAATACAGGTCAGCACATGGCCCTATGATTTTAAAGGCTTTTTCGGCTACCGCAATTACACCATGAAGGGTGAAGGGGAGGAGCTTCTGGCATGCGCCAATTCCATCTGGGCGCTGCTTGACATTGAAAGCAAAAAGCCGGTCAGGGTGCCGGAGGAGATGACGGACGCCTATGAATTTTTTCCCAGGCTGCCTATGGAACCTGGGTCCAGAAAGGTGGTTCTGCCAGAAGGGATGGAGGCGAAGGAGCCTTTTCCCGTGCACAAATATCACATTGACACCAATCAGCATGTGAATAATGGAAAATACATCTGCATGGCCCAGGAATATCTGCCTTCTGGATTTCATACCGGCAGGATGAAGGCGGAATACCGGAAAGCTGCCGTATATGGAGATATGATATATCCCTATGCCATTCAGGGAGAGGACAAAATCACTGTAAATCTGGCGGATGCCCAGGGCAATCCCTATGCGGTGATAGAATTGGAGGAAAAAGTATGATTCGGTTAGGAGAAAAGCAAAGTCTTACAGTGGTAAAACAGGTAGAATTCGGCGTTTATCTGGCAGAACGGGAAGGGGACGAGACAAGGGTGCTGCTTCCGGCCCGGCAGGTGCCGGAAGGAACGCAGATGGGAGATAGGATAGAAGTGTTTGTCTATAAGGATTCCAAAGATCGGATGATTACCACCACCCGGGAGCCGAAGCTGAAAATGGGAGAGGTGAAAGCACTTACCGTCATATCCGTACAGGGCATCGGCGCATTTCTGGACTGGGGCCTGGAAAAAGATTTATTTCTTCCGTATAAAGAGCAGATCGGCAAAGTCCGGGAGCAGGACGAAATACTGGTAAGGCTGTATACGGATAAAAGCAGACGGCTCTGCGCCAGTATGAAAGAGATTTATGAAATACTGGATACCGACTCTCCGTATCAGGCGGGAGATACGGTGCAGGGACGGGTCTATGAGTTCAGCGACAATTTCGGTACGTTTGTAGCGGTGGATGACCGCTATTCCGCGTTGATTCCCCGTCATGAGGATCACAGTTTTCTTCGGATTGGAGACTGTGTCAATGCCAGGGTGACCGGCGTAAAACCCGATGGGAAACTGGATCTGACTACGAGGGAAAAGGCCTATGTGCAGATGAATCAGGACGCCCTTAAGGTGTTGGAGCTGTTGGATCAGTACGGGGGCGAGCTTCCCTTTACTGATAAAGCGTCTCCGGAGCTTATTCTGCAGGAAACCAAAATGAGCAAAAATGCGTTTAAGCGTGCAGTGGGGCGGCTGTACAAGGAACGGCAGATAGAAATTACCAAAGAAAATATCCGGAAATTATAGGAGGGAGCTATGTCTGAAAACAAAGGTGTAAATCGTATTTTTCTGCTGACGGTGGTTCTCTATGTGGGGATGAGTTTTGCATTAAGTTTCTTATCGGTTTTTGTTCCTTCATTCCAGAACATGTCCAATTATACTGCCATCCTGATTTCACAGATGTTGGTGTTTGTGCCGGGATTTCTGTACCTCAGAACAGTTTCCCGCCGGGTTCCCGCTGTAGTGCAGCAGGAAGAAGGACGGCAGGAGGAACGAAAAACAGGAATTCTGCAGCTGCTTCCCTATCGGAAAATCAGCATCGGTACCATAGCCCTTGTGGTGGTGTGTACGTATCTGATGTACCCCCTGATCATTGTGCTGAATGCTATTTCCATGATTTTCAGCACTTCCGGCTCAGCGGCAGTTCTGGATATGGTGCAGGGGCAGAATTTTTTTCTCAGCCTGCTGTTTACAGCGGTAATGCCGGCCTGTGTAGAGGAATTTCTGTTCCGGGGCCTGATGTTTCAGACCTATAAAAAGAGCAGGATGCTTCCGGCCATTCTGCTGACCGGATTTCTGTTCGGCTGTATGCATATGAACCTGAACCAGTTCATCTATGCTTTTGCCCTCGGCATTTACCTGGCGTTTCTGGTGGAAGCCACCGGCAGTATCTTCAGCTCTATGATCGCCCACTTTACGCTGAATGCCACCAGTGTGGTGATGAGCTTCCTTCTTCCCATCCTGTACCATGCCGCAGGCATAGACCCCGATATGCAGATACAGGCAGGCGGCTATGCCTCCACTATGGAAAGCAGCGAGCTTCTGATGTTCCTGATGGGAATTACAATCTGGGCGATTATTGCAGTAGGCACCACCTGCGGCGCAGTGGGAATTTATATCGCCATCTGTAAAATCAACCATCGCTGGGACTATGTGAAAAGAATGTTCTCAGGAGGGACGAGAGAGCGGATCATTACCATTCCGCTGATTGCTGCGGCGCTGATCTGCTTTGCGGTGATGGGAATGCGTATTTATATAGAAAGAATGGGATAGAATAAAGGCAGGGGCGTTGGAACTGTTTGTATGATGTCTGGGACTACAACGAAGGTTTTATATTTGGGTACGGACAGAACTACCGGATTGCCCTTTGCCCCGCAAACCGGGCAGTGTTCCGGCGAACTAACTGCGAACTGCGTCTAAGGAGTTCCGGAGAGCCGTCACTCCCAAGA
>NZ_JBQIOP010000045.1:0-31825 GCF_056822245.1 Petralouisia sp.
GAAAGTATGTGAAAACTAAGGAACCGCCGTATACGGAACCGTACGTACGGTGGTGTGGGAGGTCGGTAGATAAAATAATTATCTACCTCCTACCCGATTTCTTCTTGTTCCTCTTATCGAGAAAGGCAAGAAACGCAACAACCAAACTGCCAAAGGATATCAGCAATGCTAATATTCCAATGAAAATCGAAATGATTTCATAAGCTGTCATGTTACGCACCTCCCTTCTTCTCACCGGCTGACCGGCTATGTAAGTTCGTGAGACTGCCACCCTGTCATGGGCGCTTTCCTGCATGGTATTACCATGCAAAAACAGATTATCATTTTTCCCACTCAATTCAACAATAATCTACATTGTTTACAGATTAAATTCCAGCTACCACATCAATCCCTTATGATGATAATTTTCTGCTTAAAGATTTTTCTTTTCTTCCTCCCTTCGCTGTGCTACAATGGGACAAAACGAACACACAGGGAAAGGACGTCAGCACATGTGGATTGCAGATAAATGGAAAGAATATGAAGTAATAGATTGTTCTAAGGGAGAAAAACTGGAGCGTTGGGGTAAATACCTTCTGATTCGGCCGGACCCCCAGGTCATCTGGGACACTCCCAGAACTAACCCCGGATGGAAGCAGCCAAACGCCCATTATCACCGCAGCAAAAAAGGCGGCGGAGAATGGGAATTTTTCGACTTGCCAAAGCAATGGGATTTGCATTATAAAGATCTGACATTTCATTTAAAGCCGTTTAATTTCAAGCATACCGGCCTGTTTCCGGAGCAGGCTGTCAATTGGGACTGGTTCCGTGAAAAAATCAAGCATGCGCACCGGCCCATAAAAGCGCTGAATTTGTTTGCCTATACCGGAGGGGCTACTGTTGCCGCTGCTGCCGCGGGAGCCAGTGTTACCCATGTGGACGCTTCGAAGGGAATGGTTACCTGGGCAAAGGAAAATGCCGCTGCCTCCGGGCTCTCGGATGCGCCTATCCGGTGGATTGTAGACGACTGTGTAAAATTTGCAGAACGTGAATTAAGGCGGAATAACCGCTATGACGCCATTATCATGGACCCGCCCTCTTATGGAAGAGGCCCCAAGGGAGAGATTTGGAAAATTGAGGACGCTGTATATCCGCTGGTAAAGTTATGCACCAGGCTTCTTTCGAATCAGCCTCTGTTCTTTTTGATTAACTCTTATACCACCGGCCTGCAGCCGGCAGTGCTTGCCTATATGCTCGGCACAGAACTGAAACAATTCGGCGGAATTATAGAGGCCCAGGAAATCGGGCTTCCCGTTTCTTCTAATGGATTGATTCTTCCCTGCGGCGCAAGCGGGCGCTGGGAAGCATAATATTACTCCGGCGGCTCAATATCGCGGTATCTTACGTGCCAAACCTCCATCTGCTGCAATATTAAACCGCCGGGGAGCGTAAAATGTTTTTCTCATTTCTGTAAATACTTCTCTGCTGCCCGTACGGTATTAACCAGATAGCGGACTGCTTCTGCAGGATGGCTGCCGGCAGCAGTTTCACCGGTTATCATTACACTGGCGGCTCCCTCCTGTACGGCGCGGAAAATATCAGATACTTCCGCCCGTGTGGGAACAGGATTTTTTTCCATGGAGGCTAACATTTGGGTGACCACCATAAAAGGCTTTTGGGCTTCGGCGCATGCTGCCGCAATTTCTTCCTGCACAGCCGGAAGCTCCCACAGCGGCATGCTGTTGCCCAAATCTCCTCTGGCAATTACAATCTGATCCGCATAAGGCATCAGTTCTTCCAAATGCTCTGCGCCTTCCAGGTTTTCTATCTTGGCAAATATCTCCAAATCCGTAGCTTCTGCCCGTTCCAGTTCTTTTTTTAATTCCTTCAAATCCCCGGCACTGCGCACAAAAGGCTGCATCACTCCGGTCACCCCATGAAACTTTGCGTTACGGATATTCTTCCGGTCGCTCTCTGTCAAAACCGGCAAATGCATCCGAACACCCGGCAGGGCGATGCTCTTTTTTGACTGCAGAATGCCGCCGCGGATAATCCTGCTGGAAGCAGTTTTCCCTGAAATTCCTGTGATTTCAAGCTGAATTTTTCCATCGTCTAACAGAACCTCCTGGCCCGGCTGCAAATACTCAAAAATCAGCTCCGGCACCGGAATTTCCTTTTCATTCCTAAGCGGCTGCCGCTGATCATTCTCGCCCCGCAGGCACACCTGTGCTTCTTCCTGCAGCTTAACCGGCTGTTTAAATGCTCCAATCCGAAGTTCCGGCCCGCATAAATCAATTAACAGCCGGGAGCAGACACCGGCTGCACTGGCGGCAGCTCTTATCATTTCTGTCCATTCCCGGCTTTCTTCCAATTCCATATGGGACAGGTTCAGACGAATTCCTGTCATTCCCAGACGAAACATTTCAGTCAGTATTTGCTGATTTGCACAGGCAGGTCCGATGGTTCCGTAAATCTCTGTATTTCCCATTTTTCCTGTTCCCTTTCGTATGCTGAATAAAATTTAACCGCCGGAGTAAGATTACGGAATTTCCTCCCCAGGCTCTTCTTTTTCCTTTTCCGGATCTACATAAGAAAAAGCATTGGAAATCTTGGCATTCTCTGCGGTCAATTCCACCTCTTCCCGATAAAAGGCAATCACCGGAGTTCCCACTTTTACTTTTTCATACAGTATGGTAGCCACCTCTAAAGGCGCATTGATGCAGCCATGGGAGCCGCTGCTTTTATAGATTTCACCGCCGAACTTCCCATTCCGCCAGGACGCATCGTGAATTCCCACATTATAGGCAAAAGGCATGAAATAGGTAACATCTGATTCATAGTCCTCCCCTTTCAGCACAGCGGGGCTCTCTTTATAGACAATTTTGAACACTCCGTCGGGAGAACCGTTGTCCCGGCTGATATTGCCTGTCACCACATCTGTTTCCACCACCAGGCTTCCGTTTTCATAATACCAGAGATGCTGCTTGGTGTAATCAATTTCAATATAAGTATTTCCGATATCGTCTTTTCCTTCTACAAAGGGACGCTGAGAATAAACCGGTTCCCGGCTTACCGGCTCACCGGCTTCCAGATCAGCTATAATCTGTTCCGCTTCTCCTGGTTTATTGAGAATCCAGCCGTAATCTCCGCCGCCGATTTCCACAGTATCGCCGGAAGAAGTTTTAAAGGAACGGACATCTGCGTATGTATTATAAGTGCTTGCAAGATTCTGCACATATTTTTCAATTTCGTCTGTTTTCAGGGAAACACTGTAATTATCCCCCAACTGAATAAATCCGCGGATCTGCTCTTTGGTCAGCTTTTCTTCATAATCCTTGATATCATAGGTGATTTCTGCATTCTCATATCGATTGATCCGATCCATAGTTTCTGTCACCAGGTCGCTTTCACTGGTATATTCCGGATTTACGTAATCTTCATCTGTCAGGCTTACTTCAGAATCTCCGGCGGAAACCGCCTGTTTCACTTTTGCCAGGACGCTTTCAAACACCATATGGGTTCCCATTTCTTCCGGTTCAATATAATACCCGCTGTCTCCCAGTTTGATTTCCGCATTTTCCGGTTCAACGATATTTTCTTTCTGAAAACAATCCATTCTTGACACTGCGTTTGAGATTAATTCTTCTTTATAGTTCATGGTAACCGGAACTTCATCTTTTACCGGCTCAAAGATTGCCAGAATCCAGCGAATGGGCTCTTGGGCCTTCAGCAGCTTCTCCACAGAGCCATCCGGCACATATTCACACTCAATATCCTCACCGTAAATATGATGTTTTTCTCCTTTTCTGTCATACACAGTCAGAAGATAATCTTCTACGCCTTCTCCTACTTTTCCTTCGGCTTTTTCCAGGCTCATTCCCCCTACTTTCCATCCATTGATTCTGGTTCGGAAGAAAAAATGGCTGCTGAAATAGAACACCATGCCGAAATAAACGGCTGCCAACAGCAGGATAACGCCTGTGATGCTTCCTATGATAATTCTCCGTTTTCTTCTGCGCGCTAATTTTTCCCGCATATGTATTCCTCCTTTCGGCGTGTTTCAGGGGGTGCTTCGAACGCTGTATACTTTTCGGCCGGTTTGGGTCCCTCCTCGACAGTCATCAGGTCTCCTCCCAAACCGGCCCGTTTTCTGCTTCGATCGCTGTATACTTTTCGGCCGGTTTGGGTCCCTCCTCATGACAAGACATATATCATTAATTCTTCTAGTTTATTGTTTTGTTTTAGGCGGGGGTATACTCGGGTGTTTACCATTTTCTTTTCGCTGCCTACATTCCGGATATAGGAATATTCTACCATGGTTTTCCCCTCCTCGAATTGTTTTATCATATTTTCCATTGAAAATACCTTAAAAAATGTTTCCCGATAATCCTTCTGAACGACCTCATCGGCCAACAGCTGCAGCATCTTCTCGTATCTTGTGGAATTATAATCATCCTGCAGGATTTCGGCCAGGAGTTTTTCTTCCTGAGGGCCTTTCAGAATGATATATTCATCTGTGCTGATTCTGACTAAAACAACTTTAAAGTAATGATTCTTCTTTTGTATCTCGTTATACTCCATAGTTAATTGACTTTCCTCTATTTTATCTGTTCTGTACTTTTCTGTCTTTCATCTTTTATTAAAATTATCTTAAAATTTTCCTAATAAATGCTCCGATAAACTGGAATTTTTCTTTCCGGAACGCATATGCGCGTTTCAGGAAAATTCTGAAAGCTGTATGATTTTCCCGCTTTCCAGGCTTTTCTTTACATCAATGATTCTCTGGTTTTCTGAACCGCGAAAACGCAGGGAAATGTTTTTCTTCTCCTGCATGAACTCTCCGTCCACCAAAACATCCAGTAAAGAAAGAACTTCTTCTGTAACCTCGCACACGGCTCTGCCCTGTCCCTGCAGATCCCTGTCAAAAAGATATCCGCTGTAGCACCAGATCGTCTTATGGGGATAGGCTTCTTTGACCCGGCAAAGAAACGGAAGCAGCGCCCTTTGGTTTTCCGGTTCCATAGGTTCTCCGCCAAGCAGCGACAGCCCTGCAATATAGGATGGTTTCAGCATCTCCAGAAGCTCCTGTTCTGTCTTTTGGGTGAACTCATTTCCAAATGCAAAGTCCCAGGTTTCTCTGTTAAAGCATCCGGGGCAGTGATGGCTGCAGCCGGAGACAAACAGGGAAACACGCACACCTTCGCCATTGGCGATATCTGTTTTCTTAATTTCACCGTAATTCATAACCGTTCACCTCTGCATTATAATTAGGAATCTACAGATGCAGCACCCGCTCCTGAATTTCCTGGGTCCTTCCCTGATTCCAGAACTGTGTGCCGATGTAACCGCAGGTTCTTCGGGCAACATTCATTTTATCCTCGTCCTGATTCTGGCAATTGGGACATTCCCACACTAATTTTCCGTCGGTGTCCGATACGATTTTAATTTCTCCTTCATATCCGCATACCTGACAGTAATCGCTTTTGGTATTCAGTTCCCCATACATGATATTATCGTAAATATGCTGTATAACCGTCAGTACCGCATTCAGATTTCCCTGCATATCCGGCACTTCCACATAGCTTACCGCGCCGCCGGGAGATAATTTCTGGAACTGGGCTTCAAAAGTTAATTTACTGAACGCGTCTATTTCTTCTGTCACATGAATGTGATAACTGTTGGTGATATAATTTTTATCGGTCACTCCCTCTATCATTCCAAACCGCCGCTGCAGACATTTTGCAAATTTATAGGTGGTGGACTCCAAAGGCGTTCCATAAAGACTGAATGCAATATTGGTTTCCTGTTCCCATTTTTTGCATGCCTGATTCAGCCGTTCCATCACTTCCAGGGCAAAGGGCGTGGCTTTTGGATCAGTATGGGATTTCCCGGTCATATATCTGGTGCATTCGCAGAGCCCTGCGTAGCCCAGGGATATGGTGGAATATCCGCCGTACAGCAGCCTGTCAATGGGCTCTCCCTTTTTCAGCCTTGCCAGGGCTCCGTACTGCCACAGAATGGGCGCCACATCCGAGGGAGTTCCTTTCAGCCGGTTGTGGCGGAGCATCAGCGCTTCTTGGCACAATTCCATCCGTTCCTCTAAAATTTCCCAGAATTTGTCCATATCTTTCCCGGAAGAACATGCTGCGTCCACTAAATTCAACGTCACCACACCCTGGTTGAACCGCCCGTAAAATTTCGGTTTTCCCTGTTCATCGTGATAAACTGTCAGAAAAGAACGGCAGCCCATACAGGGATAGCAGTTGCCCTGTTTATTTTCCTTCATGACTTTTTCGGAAATATAATCCGGAACCATGCGTTTTGCCGTGCATTTTGCCGCTAACCGGGTCAGCTCCCAGTAAGGGGCGCCTTCCCGGATATTACTTTCTTCCAAAACATAAATCAATTTGGGAAATGCCGGCGTAATATACACGCCTTTTTCATTTTTCACCCCCTGCATCCGCTGCAGAAGCATTTCTTTAATCACCAGTGCCAGGTCGTCTCTGGTTCTCCCCTCTTCCACCTCGTTCAGATACATGAACACCGTAACAAAAGGCGCCTGTCCGTTGGTGGTCATCAGGGTAATCACCTGATATTGTATCATCTGAACGCCCCGGCGGATCTCTTCTTTGACACGCATTTCCGCCACTTCGTTGATTTTTGCTTCCTCTAACGGCAGGCGGGCCGCCTGAAATTCCCGCTGCACCATTTTCCGCAGCTTCCGCCGGCTGACGTCCACAAAAGGCGCCAGATGGGACAGCGTAATGCTCTGGCCGCCGTACTGGGAGCTGGCGATCTGAGCAATGGCCTGGGTGGCAATATTGCATGCCGTGGAGAAACTTTTGGGCCGTTCAATCATGGTTTCGCTGATTACTGTGCCGTTCTGCAGCATGTCCTCCAGATTCACCAGACAGCAATTATGCATATGCTGGGCAAAATAGTCGGAATCGTGAAAATGAATTACGCCGTCCTCATGAGCCCGCACTATCTTTTCCGGAAGCAGAAACCGCCTTGTAATATCCTTGCTGACCTCTCCGGCCATGTAATCCCGCTGCACGCTGTTTACCACAGGATTCTTATTGGAATTCTCCTGTTTGATTTCTTCATTGTTACATTCAATTAAACTTAAAATCTGTTGATCTGTGGAATTGGATTTGCGCACCAGGGCGCGTTTGTAACGGTAGGTAATATATTTTCTGGCAACCTCATATGCCTTGTATGCCATAATCTCATTTTCCACCATGTCCTGGATCTCTTCCACATTGTAAATCCGCTCCATGGTTTCACAAAAGCCGGAAATCTGCTTTGCAATCGCTTCCACCTGCTCTTTGGTCAGCCTGTCACCCTCTGTCACTTCTCTGTTTGCCTTATTCACCGCGTCGATAATTTTGCTGGCGTCAAACCCTGTTTCTTTCCCGCTTCTCTTGATGATTTTCATTCCCAAATCCTCCAAAAACAACTAAATATAGTATTTTTACTTACCCCCGGCACTACATGTGCTCTCCCATTATATGATCATCAGCATAAAAAAGCAAGATGAAAAATACAGTAATTTGTCGTGTAGTTGTCAGATATTATGTTCCTCATCTGCCTGTTCTGAGACATTTTCTTCCTGTTCCAATTCATGGATTTCCGGAAGATCCTGATTCTTTTCCGCTCTCTGGCGGTAAGCCTTGGTTCTGTAATTCAGGTACAGGATATTGACGATTTCCACAATTCCGTCCACCAGTAAAATACACGCCGTGTAATTCTGGAAAAATTTCATATCTTCAAAGGGCTTCAGTATCACGGATACACTGCAGCCCAGCAATAAAACGGTAACAGCGAAAAATCCTGCCCACGCCGGATCGTCCATACATTTTAAGTCCAGGGCGTATTGCAGTTTAATGACCCCCGACAAAAGCAGCAGCAGTCCCAGCGCCGTTAAAAAAGAAGCTGCAATCCGTTCTGCACTGACTAACCCGCAAATACCCAGCAGCACAAACAGCACGCCTTCCGAGAACCCGTATTCGTTCAGACGTTCATAGCCCGCGGACATAAAATAGCGGACAATCATGTAAATTCCCAATACAACCACAAATCCGCAGATAAAATAGCAGATGTCTTTCACCTCTATCCGGGGCACAAAAAGTATCAGAGCAGCCACTGCAATAAAAATTACCGCAGCCGCTGACACCACCATTGTGCTGAACAGATTTTTCTTTTTCTCGTCCATTTCACACACTCCTATCATTCCGTAAAATTATATCTTTTATGAAAACAATTTCTGTTATGGCATATCATACCACATCTTATCCTTCATCTCCATAATTTTCCTGATTCTTTTTGGGACAATTTATGTTATTATTATATCAAATTTATTACAATTTTTTTAAATTTTTTTCTCAAAAATCTTGAAACTCATGAAAAAAGGGATTATTATATTAATCGGAAATAATCTCGAACTCAAACAGCAATTTTTTACCATACAGGAGGCATGTTACAAATGAAATCTCAGAAATTTTTCGCACTTGCGCTGAGCTGTCTGCTTTTTATGGAGACGCCTTTTACTTCAACGGCTGCTCCTTTAGTTTCCGCTTCGGAAGCTGTTACCGCAGACACTTCGTCTCTCAGCGGCACACAATCCCTGACACTTACATCTGATCGCAAGGCAGCAAAGCCAACTTCCCTGAAATTAAATAAAACTTCTGTTACCATTTATACAGAAAATACATACCGCCTTAAGGCGTCCGGCAAATCTTCCGGTAAAGTTACCTGGAAATCATCCAAAACAAAAATTGCATCGGTAGACCAGAACGGAACCGTCACCGGCAAGACCCCCGGAACAGCCACCATCACGGCTTCCCGGCCCGGCATCAAGGCTTCCTGCAAAGTAACTGTCCGGAAAAATCCCCACAGACTGAACCGGGAATCTCAGATTCTTATTCTGGGAGACAGTACAACCCTCTACCTGAGCAATGTTTCAAAGGAAGATTCTGTTTCCTTCCGGCTGGCAGATCCCTCCTCCGAAGTGGTTGACATCACCAGTACCGGAAATAAATGCAAAATTACTGCAGAAAATCCCGGCACTGTAACTTTAGAAGCTGTCTGCACTTCCCGGGAAAATAATCAGAAAATAACCAGTAAAGGCACCTGTACCGTTCAGGTGTTAGAGAAGGGCATCGATCAGCAGCAGGTTGCCATGGCAGTGGAAACCACCAAAGCCTTCACTCTGGAAAACATTGAGAAGCCGGATTCTTCCATTACCAATACCTCCTGGACTTCTTCCAATCCCCAGATTGCCAGTGTCGGCCCCACCAGCGGCGTTGTCACAGGCAAACAGCCGGGAACCGCCCAGATTACGGCAACTGTTAATTATTCCGACGGTACTTCTTCGGATTTTCCCACCACAGTGCGTATCTCAGATCCGGAGATTAAATCTTCCAGTACCGTACTGTCACTTGGGAAAAAACAGAAAATCAAGCTCACCGGCACAAATGCTTTCAGTACCGTTAAGTGGAAAGTGAAAAAGTCCTCCCTGGCCTCCATTGATCAGGACGGCACTGTAACTGCAGGCTCTACGGCCGGAAAGACAACCATTATTGCTGAAGTAGACGGCAAAACCATTAAGCATCAGTTAATTGTGACGAACCCTCAGTTAACCTCCACCTCCAAACTGATGTCTGTTGGAAAGAAAATAAAGGTTCCTCTGGCGGGTGTGTCCTCCAAAAGCAAAATTACATACAAATCCAAGAAAAGTTCTGTGGCAAAAGTGGACAAGTCCGGCAGGATTACCGGACGTTCTGCAGGCCGCACAGATATTATCATAAAAGCAGACGGAGTAACCTTTACCTTCCATGTGGAGGTTGTCTCCAAACGCGCGCTGCAGGCATGCAAAACCGGCTACAAGATTATGTACAGTTCTTCTTACAGCCAGGGAAGGCGTATGTCCTCCGGATATTACGACTGCAGCTCCCTGGTATTCCGGGCTTACGGGCGCGATTCCAAATTACTGGGTGGAACTCCCTCCTGGGCGCCGACGGCCGCTTCCATGGCAGCTCATCTGGAAAGAACCGGCAAAGTCATTTCCTATAAAGGGCTTGACGCCTCCAAGCTTCTGCCCGGAGATTTGATTTTCTACCGGATGCGCCGGGGAAGCAACGGCAGATACCGGAATATTTACCATGTTTCCATGTATTACGGAGACGGCTACCGGTTGGAAAAACCGCTGCGGCCTTATTATAAGGAAAGCCATATTACAATGATTGCAAGACCTCTCAAAAAATAGAGAAAGCAGTTCCATTGATTAGAAATTTTAACGCCGTAATGGATAGAACAGGCAAAGCAACAGTTTATTTTGGGATCGGATAGCGTATTAATTATGGCTGAAAATTAAGCGCTTTCATGAAAAAGGGGGGCTGACGCATTAAGAAAGACAATTACAAGATATGATATAATTTCCATCTACAAAATATTATATCTTGTATGTTCACTTCTTAATGCGACAGCCCCTTTTCATTTACACAGCCGTATTGCCAAACTAAATCAAATATTTACGGATAATATAGGATGGGGAACAACTCCATGCATGACAGTAGCTGTTTACCATTTTTGAACCGTAAGGCGCAACATTTTTATCTGCTGGATCATACAGTTCCCAGAACGTATCCGCCCCGTCTTTCACCATCTCGCCCCAATATGCACGCATAAAACTAAGCGCAACTTCCTTGCGGTTGTTTTGTACAAGCGCTTCAATGAAATGATGATACATATATGGCGTTACCATACGAATCTTTGGATCAATTACAATCGTGTGCTCTAACAGCTGTGCGTTTTTCGCCTTATCTCCAAACACATCAGCCAATACCATCCATACCTGGGATGCCCAGGAAATCTGCTTTTCACTTCCGCTGACAAAGAATCCTTTTTCGGCATCCCAGAGTTTCATAGCCCCTGCTATTGCCTTCTCCAGATATCCCGTATACTCTTTTGCTTTCTCTTCATTCTGATCGAATTCTGCAAGTTTAATCCCATGACGAAGGGCATAAACCAGAATCCCTTGTGCTCCTGCCTGTTTATTAAGACCATCTGCCCAGTCAATGAAGCACCACCAAGTTTCCTTATCTTTCACGATACCTTCATCATCCAGCTCTCTCACTGCCAGTTCAATCTGACGATATGCTGTAGCTGTAAGGTCTTTTCTGGTTTCCTCATCCTTTGTTTCCATATAATAATCATACAGAATTGATACAAAGAATAAGGAATAATCGAATAGCGCCGTATCATCTACCTGATATTTGGGTTCTGTGAACAGGCATGCCCCTACACGACCTTCATTCATTGTAAGTCCAGCGTAAAGATATAGATCATGCTTTACCAGATCATTATTGTGGAAGGTTACATAATTTGTCTGAGCCTGAAGTCTCAAATCACCAATCCAAAGACGCCTGTCTCTCTTTGGGCCATCTTCAAATCCTTTCTGCATACATCCCTGCATAGTCCTTAGTGCGACTCTGTCCATCTTAGACAAATCCTCATCAAACGCTGGAAGCGCTGTTACCTTTGACATATCAGCAGAAGTTACAGAAGTACATGAAACCTTTTCTAATACCACTCTATATTTAGAGGAAGTATCGATTACTTTTATTTCCATATAGCGGAATGCGTATCTTCTTGGCATTTCAATTACTGTCGGCAAAATATCAATGTGCAGAAATTCTTCCTGAATCCAGCCCTTCCCGATATCACCGCTATATTCGCCAGAGTTCTCCACTATTTCTACAGGTATTTCACCAAATTTGATACGTATGTAAGCTGGTGCATCTGGCGGACTTCCCGCTGAAGTAATATTAAATTTCACATACCCAACATTATGGTTTCCAAAGTCTAGTATTACCTTGTCATCCCTTCCCATCTCAATATTCTTGAGTTCTTCAATATCAGACTTAAATACTGCTTTATAATTGTCCCCGTCTGGTTCGATTGTTACAATCTGTTCTGGCGTAATTTCTGTTTTAATCAATTCCGGTATCAATGCATCCGCTTTTTTAATAAAGTCATCATTTACGATCATTTCAAAATTTTCCATACTATTTGTAATAGCCATAATTTTTCTCTCCTTCCTTATATCATTTTTTCTATTCCATCTGCCCGATTCCATATTTCTTCTGAAGCCGGATCATAATTGTGCCTGCCACTGCACTGACAAGAACAATGCCAGCAAATCCGAACATCGTCATCTGGATACGTTGTCCTGCAACCAGCCATGGCGTAATCAGCGCAAATAATCCACAACAAAATCTTGAAAATCCATTGATAAATCCCTGCATAGACGCACGTGCATCTGATGGAAAAGATTCCTGCGTCCACACCTTATAAATTGCTTCTCCTGCAAACTGATTTCCAATATTATAACAGGCAATCATTGCAATAATCATAAATAAAGTTCCCCCGCCAAGCGCTATGCCAAGCATAGCGCCCGCTTGAATCACAATACCGACAAAGAAGAATTTGTTACGGTTTTTACTTCCTGCAGCCGAGGCAAATAATGCAACTAAAAATAATCCTAATACATTAAGTGCAATCCCTGTTCCCGTTGCAACTGACTGCGATGCATTCGCCTTAACCAAAATGTAAGTTTGGAATTGACCAAATGTATTTGCAAGCAAATTCCAGCATACATAAAAGATAATAATGCAAAGGAATAATTTTGTAAATTTGCTCTTTTCTTTTCCATTGGTTAAAATCTTTGTAAAAGATACTTCTTCCCCACTTCCAGAAGAGCTTTCCGCTGCGCGATAACGATTGCCTGCTTCATGAAATTCCTTAAATTTAGGGGAAAATGTTCTCCACAAAAATGCTGCTGCTGCAATTCCACCCAGAAGGCCAAATACAATTCTTGCTCCTAAATCACCTTCTACAGTAGATACAATAAACGCCATAATATAAGATGCAAACACACCTATCTGCCAAAAAATCTGTGTTGAAGACACCATGCCGGCTGACGTACGCTCGTCTGGTGCATCATGGGAAATGACCGTCAGACTAATTGGAAGATCCGCACCTGACGCAAAACCTGCCAAAACCAATCCCGCCAGCAGCATTGGAAAATTTCCTGACAATACACATATCAAAGCTCCCGCCGCATAAAGAATATTTAATGAATTAAATGCACGAATCAACCCCATACCCTTGCTGATTGTTCCTGCGAGAAGAGATCCTGCTGCTATTGCGAATGTCAATGCTCCAGAAAGAATTCCCACTTGTCCCTCTGTCAAGCCCAAGCCAGCCTGCCATACTGTAATCGTAGCAGAAAGACCAATAATAATACCAGAACCCAGCATTGATCCAATACCGGCTGCCCCTACAAGCGGAGCATATTTTTTTACACTTTTATCCTGACTCATAAATCTGTACCTCTTTTCTCATATTATTTCTTTCATAGTTCATTTTTCTGATACACGTCTTGTTTCCAAATCTGCCTGAATCTCTGGAAACTGTTTATCCAATTTATAGAAAGACATCGTAACCAGAGAACAAATCAGCAATATCAATGGAATGTAAATATACATTGCCTTAATCGCAGTCAATGCTTCTGCCGTCTGCACAGCTGCATCAGAATTATACTTTCCCCATGACAGCAAAAGACCAGATATCCCGCCTGCCGCTGCCTGTGCGATCTTTCCTAAGAACCCATTTACAGACGACAGTGTACCTGCTGCCTGAACTCCTGTTTTCCATTCACCATAATCCACCGGATCTGCCTGCATAGAGAAATAGATACTCTCTTTTATTCCATATCCAAGCGCTGTAATAAATGCGCCGCAGACAATCCCGGCCGTATTCATGTTTGCTGCAAGTATTATCGCTAATCCAACGAACTGTACTCCCGCTGCAGCGGAATACAAATTTCTTTTACCCAGACGTTTTGCCAAAAATGGAACTGTTAAGTTAGCTGCCATAGGAACCATTGTCATAATCGTCGCAACAAGTGACGATAAGCCCGTGCTTCCTATATAATATTTGTAATAATATACCAGCGCGCTTGACTGGATAAAATATCCTGTCCATTGAAATAGAATATTAACTGCAAATAATTTCCAGGGCGTATTATGTACCAATGATACGATTGTTTCTTTTAGTGTTGCAGATTTCGCACTTTCCTGCAGATTGGTTTCTCTTACTAATGCAAATGTAAGAAAAAAGCATATACAGCCGACAACTCCAAATATTCCCATTACCATTCTAAAACCAAGACCTTCATTTCCATGTCCAATAAGTTCTACCATCGTAAGCGCTGTAGCTGAAACAATCGTTGAACCCAAGAATGCTAAAAACTTTCTCCATGTTGCAAGCACGGTACGCTCATTCATATCATCCGTAAGCGCTGGCAGGATAGAAGCCAGCGGGATATTTACCACTGTATACATAAATGATAAGAAGATATATGTTACATATGCATAAAGCAACTTTCCATCCGGGGATATATCCGGAACGCTAAATGCTAAAAATGCCGCCAACGCAAATGGAGCGGCGCCAAACAAAAACCACGGCCTGCTCTTCCCCCAACGGGTACGGGTCTTATCTATGGCAAACCCAACTAACAGATCTGTGATACCATCAATTACCCTGCATATGATAAACATCGCTGCAATTGCCTTTGCATCCAGTTTCATAATATCTGTATAAAAATACAATAAGTACAAACTAATGACCTGCCATATTAAGTTACATGCAAAATCGCCAAGTCCATACCCAAATCGTTGTTTATACAATGCTCCTGCCATTGACTTATTAGAAACTAAGGCATTACTCATTTCCATTCCTCCTCTAGGTACTCTTCCTGACATCAGAAACAAAATTTGACCGGTCATTACTTTTTCATTTCCCATGTGTTATTAACATTATATGATATATTGTATAAAGTTTTAATTGGGAAAATAGCCTTATTCTATTGACATTTTTTGTCATGCTAATAAAATAAAAATGTAGAACACAAAATTGCTTATATGGCCCTTTTTTAAAACAGATTAAAGAGCATATGTTCTGTCATGACTGTATTTATGATTGAAATTTTCCAAAATACTATGATTCGCTTATAAAACATATACAATTTATCAAATGCAGACACAAAAAAATCACTTGATTCGCTCATTCCGTCCATACATTTTTATACAATTGCAGTAATAGCAAAAAAAGTCTATTTTCCTATCTTTATTTTAAATACTTAAAATCAAATATTTGTACATTTTGCACAACAAAATTGGGAGAAAAATCAATGTTTGAAGCATCTATTTTAGAAAAATTATCTGAAATGAAAAATGATGAAAAGTTTTACAAGGAATATTTTGAGGCTAGACATAACCTTTCAAATCTAAAAAAATTCTTATCTGGAATTAATGCAGATGATATTAAAAGACGTCGTCTTATTGTTCCTGAAATATCTCCTGAGTTAATCCCGCATATCATGGATGACCAGGAATATTTTGACAAAAATACTCCGCAAAGCGTATTTTTCAGCAAACACAACCGCTACACCCCTGCCTTTTTGCATAAACATATATTTTTTGAAATCGTTTATGTTCTTGCCGGCCGATGCGTACAAGCAATCGGACTTGATACACATCAGTTTCATGAAGGGGATTTTATATTTATTTCTCCGAATACCTTTCACACAATGGAAGTATTTGACGATAACAGCCTCGTTATCAATATTTTATTACGGCGCAGCACATTTCAACATATGTTTTCACCTTTAATCTACGGAAACGACCTTTTAAGTGAGTTTTTTTCCAGCGGTTTATATGAATCCAATCAATTTCAATATATAGCTTTTCATTCTGGGAGCGATTCGTTTATAAAAAATAAATTTCTGGAAATGTGTGAAGAATGGATAACCCCTGATAATTATACCGATCAGTTTCTGGTAGGAATTCTTACTATGTTATTTGCTTATCTTATGCGCAGATACTCTGACACACTTGAGACTTCTGTTTCACAACATACGTCTGCACCGGATGATTTTTTAATTATGAACTATATGCAGGAACACTTAAAGGATGTTACCCTTGCTGATGTAGCAGAACATTTTAATTTTTCGGTGTCCTATTGTTCCCGCCTTATCAAATCTTCAACCGGTGTGGGCTTTAATGACTGGAAACGGACTTTCCGCCTGCGAAGAGCAGAACATCTGCTTCTAAGCAGCAATTATACGATTACCCAGATCAGTGAAACTGTTGGATATGCAAATCCGGAATCTTTTATCAGAAGCTTTAAAAAAGAGTTTCATCTAAGCCCATCTGAATATAGAAGAAATAAAAATCGAACTTTATAAGAATTGAAAGTATTCCTGTTTTCTGTAATTACTCCTTTGCAGGGCCATCGTTTTAACCACTACATAATAACCTCGCCCCTGCAAAAAAGGAAGTCATGGCTCACGTGCTGTCTCTAAGTAAAAAAGATTGGAACCAAAAGCCTGTTTTACATCTCAGGCTTTCCTGTTCCAACCATTTACAATACCTGCGGCAGACACTTTTCCAGATTGCTTCTACTCCAGAATCAGCTTCACGCAGCCATACATTCCCGCGTCATTTCCGAGAGACGCCAGTGCAAATCTGGTGTCTTTACAGGAAGGAAAGACTGATTCCCTGAAATACCGGCTCAATGCCTCAATCAGAACCTCTCCTGCCCTGGAAACGCCGCCGCCGATGACAAACACCTCCGGGTCTGCCACACAGGCGATATTGCTCAGCCCTCTTCCAAGAATGCGGGCAAATTTCTCCACAATCTGTTCTGCCAGCTTGTCCTTATTCTTATATGCATCAAATACTTTCTTGGCGGAAATTTCACCTGCGTGATCCAAAGCAGACGTCTCATGCTCCTGCTCCAATGCCTCTTTGGCCAAACGGACAATTCCTGTTGCGGAACAATACTGCTCCAGACATCCCTTTCTGCCGCAGTTGCAGGGAATGTTTTCATGGGGATTCACGGTAATATGCCCAATCTCCCCGCCTGCGCCGTGAGCGCCGGACACAATCTTTTCATCCACAATAATGCCGCCGCCAACGCCTGTTCCAAGGGTTACCATGACGATGCTCCTGCAGCCTTTGCCGCCGCCCTGCCACATTTCACCAAGAGCCGCCACATTGGCGTCATTTCCTGCTTTTACCTGAATCCCTTCCATCAGTCCGCCCATTTCCTGGGGAATATTTTTATCTTTCCACCCCAGATTTACACAGATAGGCACGCTGCCGTCGGGCTGCACCGGCCCGGGAATGCCAATGCCGATTCCTTCCACTTCTTCTTTTCCAATCTTACGCTCTGCCATCTTGCTATGTAAGGAAGCCGCCACATCCGAAAGGATATTTTTTCCTTCTTCCCTGGTATCAGTGGGAATTTCCCATTTCTCTGCAAGATTCCCTGACGTTTCAAACAGGCCGATCTTGCAGGTGGTGCCTCCGATATCTACGCCGAAGCCATATTTTTTCATGTTGAACCTCCATTGATTTTATATTATAGTTATACTATATTAAGTAGACAAATGCAATAAAACAAACGGAGAAAATATCTTATGACCCACATTTTATTGGTAGAAGACGACAAAAGCATCGTCACCAACTTAACAGAATTTCTGCAGAAGGAGGGCTTCGCCATCACATCCGTGGACGGACAGACAAAAGCCCTTGCGCTCTTAGCGGACTCGCCCGCTGCCTTTGATTTAATGCTGTTGGATGTTTCCCTGGCGGAAGGCAACGGATTTGCCATCTGCCGCGCAGTGAAATCCACCACCAGCCTTCCGGTTATTTTCCTGACGGCCTCAGGCGATGAATACAGCGTAGTCACCGGCCTGGATCTGGGCGCCGACGACTACATTGCCAAACCTTTCCGCCCAAGGGAGCTTATTTCCCGGATTCACAACATTCTGCGCCGCTACGGCAAAGCGAACACGGTACTGGAATACCAGAACATTACTGTAGATGTAAACCGGGGAACCGTGTCCAGAGACGGCCGGGAGCTTCTGCTGTCTGCGCTGGAATACCGGCTTCTTCTGTATTTTATGAACAATAAGAATATTGTGCTGTCCCGCTCTCAGCTCTTAGACGCCCTCTGGGATATGGCAGGAGAATTTGTCAATGACAATACCCTGACGGTATATATCAAGCGGTTAAGGGAAAAGATTGAGGAAGATCCCCAGAATCCTGTGCTGATTAAGACGATACGGGGGATGGGGTATAAGATGGGGGAATAGCAGTGGGGTGCAGTTTTTGAGTTTGGAAACGGACGAAACTGCCGGATTGCCCTTTCCCACACAAACCGGACAGCATTTTGGCAAACCAACTGTTAACTGAGACTTATTACTCCGGAGTAATAGAAAGGAACCTTTAACGTGATGAAATTTTTCCGCAATCCTGAGATCAGGCTAAGTCTGGTCTGGCATTTTTCTTTATTTTTCGGGGCTGTGTTGCTGGGATTTTGCTTTCCTTCCCGGGCCGTAATTCTGATAATTGTTTTTTCTTTTTTATTTATTGGTTCTCATTACTGGATCACCTGGCGCAGATACCGGAGGCTTGCGCAGCTTGCCCGGGAAATTGACCATATGCTCCACAGTCAGATTCCGGTTCAGTTTGAGAAATACCGGGAGGGGGAATTGTCCATTCTGGAAAATGAACTGTCTAAGATGACGCTCAAGCTCAGTGAACAGGCTGCAGCCCTGGCAGATGACAAAAAGTTCCTGGCAGATTCCATGGCGGACATTTCCCATCAGATCCGCTCTCCTCTGACTTCTTCCAATTTGATTCTCTCCCTGCTGATGGAGCCGGATCTGCCCTCTGTAAAACGGAAAAAACTGCTGCAGGAGCTGGCGCAGCTTCTCTCCCGCATTGACTGGCTGGTGGAATCTCTGCTGAAAATGTCCAAAATGGATGCCGGAACTGTGTGTTTTCAGCAGGCCCCGGTAAATGTCAGAGCCTTAATCCGGCAGGCTGCAGAACCTTTGATGATTCCCATGGAGCTGCGGGAACAGACTTTTTCCATTCAGGAAGAATCCGGGGTGGAATTTACCGGAGATCAGGCCTGGTCTCAGGAAGCAATTTTAAATATCCTGAAAAACTGCATGGAGCATACGCCCCCGGGCGGCTGTATCCAGGTATTTTTCTCACAGAACGCCATCTACACGGAAATTGTCATTGAAGATAACGGCCCCGGATTTGACAGAGAAGATCTGCCCCATTTATTTGAACGGTTTTATAAGGGAAAAAATGCTTCCTCCCAAAGCGTAGGCATCGGCCTGGCTCTGGCGCGGATGGTGGTTTCCAGGCAAAACGGAACGCTGAAAGCTGAGAACCGGCCAGAGGGAGGAGCCAGGTTTACCATTAAATTTTATTCTCCCTGAATTCTCTTCCGTGACAATTTTGTCACACAGAAGTCACTGCCTTGTCACTCTGCCTGGTTAGAATAAAATTAAATCAAACGCAGGCAGACGCCTGCCTATCGAAAAGGAGCAAAGCATATGGAAATTTTAAAAGCAGAACACTTAACAAAAATTTACGGCTCCGGAGAAAACCAGGTCAAGGCATTGGACGATATTTCTTTTTCTGTAAAAAAAGGGGAATTTCTGGCCATCATCGGGCCTTCCGGTTCCGGGAAATCTACTCTGCTGCATGTTTTGGGCGGCGTGGATGTGCCTACTTCCGGCAAAGTATGGATGGAAGGCACGGATGTCTATGCCCAGAATGAAAGTCAGCTTGCAGTATTCCGCCGCCGGCAGGTGGGGCTGATTTATCAGTTCTATAACTTAATCCCCGTACTGAATGTGACAGAAAATATGACCCTGCCGGTTCTGATGGACAGCCGGGAAGTCAATCAGCAGCGTCTGGAAGAACTTTTAAACATTCTTTCTCTCAAAGGCCGGGAAGGACATCTGCCCAACCAGTTGTCCGGCGGACAGCAGCAGCGGGTATCCATCGGCCGGGCTTTAATGAACGCCCCTGCTGTGGTACTGGCCGATGAGCCCACCGGAAACCTGGACTCCAAAAACAGCCAGGAAATTGTAGAGCTGTTAAAA
This sequence comes from Petralouisia sp., assembly GCF_056822245.1. Lineage (NCBI taxonomy): Bacteria > Bacillati > Bacillota > Clostridia > Lachnospirales > Lachnospiraceae > Petralouisia > Petralouisia sp. Next base: position 20,021 of record NZ_JBQIOP010000045.1, read on the forward strand.
TACTCCAACAAAACTTACAAACAGACCTTGCTTGTAATCACCCATGACGAAAATATTGCCCTTCAGGCCGACCGGATCATTGCTTTGGAAGACGGTAAAATTATCAGAGATGAGGTGATCCACTCATGAATATTTTTCATAAAGTCACCTTAAAAAACCTGAAAGAAAACAAGACGCGGACACTGGTTACCATTGTGGGAATTATCCTTTCCGCCGCCATGTTCAGCGCCACCACCATCAGCCTTTCCTCCCTGCGGCACTGCCTGATACAGTCCGCCATCTATACGGATGGAAGCTGGTACGGCACATTCCAGAACCTCTCCGCAGAAGATGCTGAAAAAATCCGCTCCAACGATAAAATCAGCGCCGCCGTATCTATGGAATTTCTGGGATATTCTGAACCGAAAGGCTGCACCAATGAGACAAAGCCGTATCTGGGCGTCTATGGCATTCAAAAAGATTTCACCCAACTGATGCCCATTCACATCACCAGCGGACGGATGCCGGAAAACAGCAGCGAAATCCTGCTCCCCAACCATCTGGCCTACAACGGCGGCATTGAATATGAGCTAAACGACACTTTAAAGCTGAATCCCGGAACCCGTATAAATGATCAGGGCGAACGGCTGACCAATGAAACACCGTATTTGAATAACGCTGATTCCGATGATTCAAAACGGTATGACGAAGATGAGCCCAGTCATGCCGGCGCCTCAGAGAAACTGATTCCCGGCGAACCAAAAACTTACACAGTAACCGGATTCTATGCGCGGCCGTCCTTTGAAGATTACTCCACGCCCGCTTACACTGCCCTTACCATCGGAGAAAATAACAGCGAATGCCTGTACCACCTTTATGTCCGCACGGTTTCGGGAAAAAACACTATTCCCACCCTTGAAACAATTTACGATGGAATTGAAAACTCGGAATACTTAACCGCCTCCTTCAATTACTCTCTGCTGCGGCTGTACGGCTACTCCGGGGAAAGCAGATACAACAGTGTTTTATTCGGCCTTGGGGCTATCCTGATTGCCATTATCATGTTCGGTTCCATCTCGCTGATTTACAATGCATTTTCTATTTCTGTCAGTGAACGAACCCGGCAATTCGGACTGCTGTCCTCCATCGGAGCCACCAAACGGCAGCTGACCGGAAGCGTATTGTTTGAAGCTGTATTTTTGGGCTGCATCGGCATTCCTCTGGGAATTTTATCCGGGCTTTTGGGCATCGGCGTCACTTTCTTTTTTACAGAGGATATGATCGGCCAGGTTCTCGGCATTCCCGGCTCCCCCGGACTTTCCGGAATTGATCCGGTGATTTTATCCCTGGGCCCTGTGGAGCAGGTTTCCCTGAGGCTTTATCCTTCCTTTTATGCCCTGGCCCTGGCTATTCTTATTTCCCTGCTGACAATCCTGATTTCCGCCTACCTTCCCGTTCGGCGGGCAGTGAAAAAATCAGCCATTGACGCCATCCGGCAGACAGAGGATATCTCCATCCGCCCGGGAAAAATGAAAATCTCAAGGTTTGCAGAGAAATTTTTCGGCTTTGAAGGCATGCTTGCGGCCAAAAATTACAAACGCAACCGGAAAAAATACCGTGCCACCGTAATTTCTTTGTTTTTAAGCATTACACTGTTTATTTCAGCAAGCAGCTGGTGCAGCTATCTGACGAAATCTTTAGATACTGTGATTTCCGACGCTGACTATGACATTTATTATATTTACCATGAAGATGACGCCGGCTATCCGGCTGACGTTATTTTTTCCGAATTACAGAAAACCAAAAACGTAACGGAAGGCGTGTACAGTACACAGCTCTATTTGACAGGTTCCGTTGATACTGCCTCCCTGAGCCGGGAATATCGGGATTACCAGAAAGAGTATAACGAAGCCCAGGGAAATGAATACAAAGAATTTGCCTCTTCCCTTTCAGACTTTCAAATAGTTTTTCTGGAGGATGAAGCGTTCCTTCGGTATTTAAACGAACAGAACCTGCCGGAATCCATTTATTATAACCGGGAGCGCCCCACGGCTGTGGCTGTGGACACTCTGCGGCAGTATGGTTACGATGGACGCTATCACAGCCACCACATGTTTTCTGATATCAAGAAGGCGAACCTGCAGCTGCACATAACCTTTTTTAAAGAAAATATGTCCCGTTATCTTGAAATCAACAGCGAAAACGGCGAAATTCAGTGTGTGAACTACAATTATGAAACTGATACCAGTATGCCGGAGCCGTTGGAGGAAAGCTGCCAGACCATTCCCATCACCATCGGAACGGTTCTGACAGAAGCTCCCCCATTATTTGCAAATGAACAAGATAACCCCCAGCTGTTTTTCCCCTACAGTTTTATGGATGATATTTTTTCTTCTCTGGACCGGGACAGGGAATACAATAACATTTCCGGAATCCCCCTCAGTGAAAAAGCCTCCAAGTACATGCTGTTTAAGTGTGAAAACCATACTGAGACCTACGAGGCCATGCGTAAACTGCTGGACGACAAAGGAATTTCATCAGACAGCATCATGGACTATGCAGCCAATATGGAAAATGAACGGGCCCTGGTAACGGTGATGAACGTATTTGCTTTCGGATTTATTACACTGATTTCACTGATTGCAGCGGCAAATGTGTTTAATACCATTTCCACCAACATCAATCTGCGGCGAAGAGAATTTGCCATGCTGAAATCTGTGGGCCTGACGCCGGAGAGTTTTCGGAAAATGATGAATTTTGAATGCCTGCTGTATGGAGTTAAAGGGCTGCTCTACGGACTTCCGGTGTCCTTTCTTGTAACCCTGCTGATTTACCGTACCATTTCCAACGGACTTGACGCCAGCTTCTATATTCCATGGTACAGTATTGCAACGGCAGTATTCAGCGTATTCCTTGTGGTTTTTGCGACCATGCTGTATTCTATGAATAAGATTAAGAAAGAAAATACCATTGACGTACTGAAAAATGAGAATGTGTAAACATTCCCGGCCAAACTGAATCGCCCACCTCCATATCAAAGGGGCTGTCGCACTAAGCAAAACATATACAAGATATAGTATAGAAGAATGTTTCAAACCAGCTATATCTTGTATCATTTTTCTTAATGCGGCAGCTTCTTTAACTTCCAGGCATTAAATATTGTAATATGCGTAAAAATATAGTAAACTAACACCATGCCGAAGGAAGTAAATTTACGGCAGAGATAAGACAGTGCGGCGTTTGCCGCAGAAACCGGAACCGTATCCCGAAAGGAGGGAATTTATGGATGGTATTTTCTGGTTAATTGTAGTTGTTGTGATGGCAGTGATTGAAATTATTACCCTGGGGCTTACGACCATCTGGTTTGCAGGAGGGGCCCTGGCTTCATTTGCGGCCAGTCTGCTGGGGGCAAACCTGTTGGTGCAGAGCATTTTGTTTGTGACAGTTTCCGTTGTGCTGCTTGCCGTTACCAGACCGTTGGCGGTAGAATTTTTTAATAAGGGCAGAACGAAAACCAACGCGGAAAGCCTGATTGGAAAAACGGCTGTGGTTCAGCAGGAAATTGACAATCTGAAAGCTGCAGGAATGGTTACTGTCGACGGGCAGGAGTGGTCTGCAAGATCCAAAGATGATTCTGTAATTCCTGCCGAAACCCGGGTGGAAATTCTGGAGATCAGCGGTGTGAAGCTTCTGGTGAGACAGAAAGAATTATAAGCTGTGGAGGGCTAATCTATGTTAGGATATATTATTGTATTATTATTGATTATTTTCGGACTGATTCTGGTGGCGTCCTGTGTGAAAATTGTTCCTCAGGCCCATGCTCTTGTCATTGAACGTCTGGGCGGATACCAGGGCACCTGGGGCGTGGGGCTGCACTTTAAGGTTCCGTTTATTGACCGGGTGGCAAAACGAGTATTGCTGAAAGAACAGGTGGTGGATTTCGCGCCCCAGCCGGTAATCACCAAGGACAATGTTACCATGCGGATTGATACGGTGGTTTATTTTCAGATTACCGATCCCAAGCTCTTTGCATACGGGGTGGAAAATCCCATTATGGCCATTGAAAATCTGACGGCCACAACCCTCAGAAATATTATCGGCGACCTGGAGCTGGATGAAACGCTGACTTCCAGAGAACTAATCAATACCAAGATGCGTGCTTCCCTGGATGTGGCCACTGACCCCTGGGGAATCAAGGTGAACCGGGTAGAGCTGAAAAACATCATTCCCCCTCAGCAGATTCAGGACGCCATGGAAAAACAGGCCAAGGCAGAGCGGGAACGCCGTGCAGCCGTAACCCAGGCAGAAGGCGAGAAAACAGCAACCGTCCTGGTGGCGGAGGGTAAGAAAGAATCTGCGATTCTGGATGCAGAAGCAGAAAAACAGGCGGCCATTCTCCGGGCAGAGGCGAAAAAGGAAGCCACCATGCGGGAGGCAGAAGGCCAGGCAGAAGCGATTCTTCGGATTCAGAAAGCCAATGCAGACGGCCTCCGGTTCCTGAGAGAAGCCGCGCCGGATCATGCGGTGCTTCAGTTAAAGAGTCTGGAAGCCTTTGAAAAGGCGGCGGACGGCAAGGCAACCAAAATTATTATTCCCTCTGAGATTCAGGGCCTTGCAGGTCTGGCCAAATCTCTGACGGAAATTGGAAAAGAAAGTTAAGAATGTTGTTTGCAGCGGGCCGTAGTACTACAGCGAACAATCTATATTTCGATACACAGGAGTTTGTGTGTTAAAGGGCCATCCGGTAGTTCTGTCCGTATCCAAATATAAAACGTTCGCTGTTTATGGGCTTGCTTTGGAAAAATAAGGCAATTATTACTCATGAGAAGAACAGGAAGGGGAAGAAATGAATTTTACAGGAAGAAGCTTTTTAAAATTAAAGGATTTTACACCGGAGGAAATTACATATCTTGTGGAATTGGGCATGGAATTAAAACAGAAAAAGAAACAGGGAATCGCCCATGACGAATTAAAAGGCAAAAATATTGCGTTGATTTTTGAAAAGACAAGCACCAGAACCAGGTGCTCTTTTGAAGTTGCAGCCTATGATTTGGGCATGCATGTAACTTATTTAGATCCCTCCGGCTCCCAGATTGGGAAAAAAGAAAGCATCAAAGACACTGCAAGGGTACTGGGCAGAATGTATGACGGAATCGAATACCGGGGGTTCGGTCAGGAAATCGTGGAAGAACTGGCAGAATACGCCGGCGTTCCGGTGTGGAACGGCCTGACCAACGAATTCCATCCCACCCAGATGATTGCGGATATGATGACCATTCAGGAAAAATTCGGCCGGCTGAAAGGAATGAAACTGGTGTTTATGGGAGACGCCCGCTATAATATGGGTAATTCCCTGATGGTAACATGTGCAAAATTGGGTATGGATTTTGTGGCCTGCACCAGTAAAAATTATTTCCCGGATGCAGAGCTTGTGGCTTACTGCAGAGAAATTGCAGCGCAGACAGGAGCTTCTGTAACTCTGACCGAAGACACAGCCGAGGGAACCAAAGACGCAGATGTGATTTACACCGACGTTTGGGTGTCCATGGGAGAACCGGAAGAAGTCTGGGAAAGCCGAATCCGGGAGCTGATGCCTTATCAGGTCAATCAGAACATCATGGACAATGCCAAACCCACCGCTATTTTCATGCATTGCCTGCCGGCCTTTCATGATTTAGAGACAACCATCGGCAGACAGATTCATGGGAAATTCGGCCTGTCTGAAATGGAAGTGACAAATCAGGTATTTGAGAGCAGCCAGTCTGTGGTATTTGACGAGGCTGAAAACCGGATGCACAGCATCAAGGCCATTATGTATGCTACATTAAAATAGTTTGTTGGTAATTCCGGAGGAAGTAATGAAAACAGAAATTTTGCGGCTGCTTCGTCAGGCAGAGCCGGGAAGCTATGTTTCCGGCCAGGAGCTCTGTGAACGCCTTGGCGTGTCCCGTACGGCAGTCTGGAAGTCCATGAAACAGTTAAAAGAAACCGGATATGAAATAGAAGCCGTGCAAAACAGAGGCTACCGCCTGGTGTTTGTACCTGATATTTTGTCTAAAAATGAAATCGAAAGCTGCCTTTCCACCAAATGGCTGGGACATCCCATCCGTTATTATGATGAAATTGATTCCACCAATACAGAAGCAAAACGCGTGGCGGAAGAAACCAGAGGCACAGAAGGCCATGGAACGGTATTTGTGGCGGACATGCAGACGTTCGGCCGGGGAAGGCGGGGAAGAGCCTGGAATTCCCCCCATGGAACCGGAATCTTTTTTACAATATTATTAAAGCCGGACATCGATCCCGCCAACGCTTCCATGCTGACTCTGGTGCAGGCATTGGCAGCGGCAGCGGGAATCCGGGCTGTCACAGGACTGGACGCCAGAATCAAGTGGCCCAACGACATTGTGGTAAACGGCAAAAAAATTGTAGGAATTCTGACAGAAATGAGCGCGCAGATCGATTATGTCAATCACATTGTGGTAGGCACCGGGATCAATGTGCATCAGACAGAATTTCCGCCGGAGATTGCCAAGACGGCAGCTTCTTTGGATCTGGAATTGCAGCATGCAGGAAAAACCCCGCAGATTTCCAGGGCAGGATTACTGGGAAATGTTCTGGAACAGTTTGAACATTATTATGAAATTTATCTGAACACCCAGGATTTATCCGCCCTTTTTGAAGAATACAATTCCCTTCTGGTAAACTGCCGGCGCAGGGTGCGCGTGCTGGACCCTGGAGGAGAATTCGAGGGCACAGCCCTTGGAATCGACAGCCGGGGAGAACTTCTGGTGGAGCGGGCTCAGGGCGTGGAAAAAGTATCTTCCGGGGAAGTGTCAGTCCGGGGAATTTACGGATATGTGTAAGGAGGATTAAGGTATCATGGAACAGGAAGAAGTTATTCTGTGCGGTTCCAGCGCTTATACGAAAAAATATTATCTGAATGAGGAATTTGAGTCTCTGCCCGACGGCATCAAAGATGAATTGAAGATTATGTGCGTATTGTATACAGAAGATATCGGCGGCGTCCTTACATTGTTTTTCGATGAAACAGGCAGTCTGCAGTTTCAGACGGCGGCAGATGAAGGGGATTTGCTGTATGATGGCATTGGAAGCGTGCTGAAAGTCAAGCAGCTTCAGCAGACAAAGCAGGAACTGCTGAATTCTCTGGAGCTGTATTTCAAAGTATTTTTCCTGGGAGAAGAATTTTCAGAAGAGGATGTGGAGGAATTATAATGCTATTAGTTGTAGATGTGGGAAACACCAATATTACCTTCGGAGTATTTGCGGAGCAGAAGTTAGAGGCAACCTTTCGTATGACCACTAAACTGCAGCGGACTTCCGATGAATATGGGATCTGTATTCGGGATCTGATTTCCCACAACAAGTTAAATCCGGAAAAAATCAGGGACGTAATCATTGCCTCCGTAGTGCCGAATGTGATGCATTCCCTGTTAAGCTCCTTTATCAAATATTTTGATATCAAACCGGTGGTGGTGGAGCCCGGAATCAAGACAGGCATCCGGATTGCCACAGAAAATCCCAGGCAGTTGGGCGCAGACCGGATTGTGGATGCGGCGGCAGCCTTCGAGCAGTACGGCGGGCCGGTGTTTGTCATTGATTTCGGAACAGGGACTACCTACGATCTGGTGGATGAAACAGGCTCATTTGTATCCGGCGTCACCGCGCCCGGAATCCGCACCTCCGCCAAAGCATTGTGGGAAGATGCGGCAAAACTGCCGGAAATAGAAATCCGAAAACCAGGCAGCATCCTTGCCAGAGAAACCATCAGCAGTATGCAGGCCGGGCTGATTTACGGCCAGATTGGGCAGACGGAATATATCATCCGCCAGACTAAGAAAGAAACTGGTTACAAAAATCTGAAGGTGGTGGCCACCGGAGGCCTTGGCAAAATTATTGCAAATGAAACCGATGAAATTGACATCTACGATCCTACCCTGACGCTGCAGGGTCTCCGGCTGATTTACAATAAACAGAACCGGGGAAAATAAAACGGCAGAATATATTCAAACAACACAAAGCAGAATCACAGAATATAGGAAAAGCAATGGAAAAATTAAAAATCGGAAATGTAATGCTTGAAAATAACCTGATTCTGGCGCCGATGGCAGGGGTATGCGACCTGCCATTTCGCATGCTCTGCAAAGAACAGGGAGCAGGACTTCTCTGTATGGAGATGGTAAGCGCCAAAGGCATTTATTATAACAATAAAAACACAGAAATATTACTGACAGCCCATGAAAAAGAACGGCCCCTTTCCCTGCAGCTGTTCGGCGCAGATCCAGAAATTATCAGCGAAATGGCCAAAAAAATAGAAGATCGGCCCTTTGATATTCTGGATATCAATATGGGCTGCCCCGTGCCTAAGGTGGTGAATAACGGGGAAGGCTCCGCCCTGATGAAAACGCCGAAGCTGGCCTATGAAATCGTGTCAAAAACTGTAAAAGCCATACAGAAACCGGTGACAGTAAAGATTCGGAAGGGCTTTGATGAAGAGCATATCAACGCCGTTGAGATGGCAAAAATACTGGAGGAGGCAGGCGCTTCTACTCTGGCAATCCATGGAAGAACAAGGGAGCAATACTATTCCGGAGAAGCAGACTGGGAAATCATCCGTCAGGTAAAGGAAGCAGTTTCTATCCCTGTCATTGGAAACGGAGACATACGAAACGGCCGGGATGTACTCAGAATGAAAGCCCAGACAGGCTGCGATGGATTTATGATCGGAAGAGCCGCCCAGGGAAATCCATGGATTTTCCGCCAAATCCTGCATTTTCTGGAAACCGGAGAAGAACTGCCAAAACCAGAGCTGCCGGAAGTGACAGAACTGCTTCTGCGCCATGCCAGAGCCCAGATTGAATTTAAAGGTGAAACCGTTGCCATCCGGGAAATGCGCAAACATGCGGCCTGGTATACCGGCGGCTACAAGAATTCCGCCAGGCTCAGAGGCAAAATCAATGAAGTGGAAACCTATGAGCAGTTAGCATCATTATTTCGGACTATCGTATCTTTCTGACATTTCTTTTACCGCCCCTTCATATAATTGGAAAAATGGATAAGCCGGAGGAGCCAGGTGGTAGAAGAAAAACAGAAAAGAACAGGAATTTTGGGTTGGCTGAAGCACAAACTTAATGAAATAAAAAAGCGCTCTCAAACGCTGACGGAGGAGGAAATCTGGGAGGAAGCATCGGCAGAGGGAAATCCGTTTCTGCCTCAGCTGCGATGGATTTTAGAACAAATTCTGGATAAATATGCAATGGATTACCGGACATTCAGTCCGCTTTTACTGGATACAGATACACCGCCGGAATCCATGTTGGATGAGGATGATGTGGAGCTTGTACTGGAACAGATTTCCAATGATTTGAATTTTCTGCGGATTGCAACCCAACGTCCTGAATATTTTGCTTCCTATATTGAAAGAATGTATGAGGATACCGGACTGGTGGTTCAGACAAGCCGCCGGGAAGAAATATCTTTGGAGGGCATCAATGTCATTTTGGATATGGAGCGCAGGGGAAACTGCCATTACCGTTACATGAAGGAGGGCATCCTTTACATTCCTTTATATAAAAGACCCTGGAGCCGGGTGAAAATGCTGCAGAATCTTGACATTTCCATACCCATCGGGTATAATACTGTGATTGTTAAAGAGAGATAATTCGTTGTTTTTGCAGACAGTTCCGTAAAAGGAAGCTGTCTTTTGATATTAAATATATAATGTAATAGGAAGGTGTTGTGTTATGGAAAAGAAAAATTTATTAACTTATGAAGGCCTGCAGAAATTGGAAACAGAGCTGCATGACCTGAAAGTAGTAAAGAGAAAAGAGGTTGCCCAGAAAATCAAAGAGGCAAGAGAGCAGGGAGATCTTTCAGAAAATGCAGAATATGACGCTGCCAAAGACGAACAGCGGGACATAGAAGCCAGAATTGAAGAAATCGAAAAAATATTGAAAAATGCTGAAGTTGTAGTGGAAGATGAAGTGGACCTGGACAAGATCAGCGTAGGCTGCCGGGTAAAGATTTATGACTTTGAATTTGAAGAAGAACTGGAATATAAAATCGTAGGCTCCACAGAGGCAAACAGCCTGCAGGGCAAGATTTCCAACGAATCTCCGGTAGGCAAATCCTTAATCGGAGCAAAAGTGGGCGATACGGTAAAAATAGAAACCCAGGCAGGCATGTTGGAGTATAAAGTATTGGAAATCCAGCGTTCCAACTAAATGGCAGCCAAATACTTGACGGCAAAAGCCAGTACCAGACGGTTCTGACCTATGAAAGCAGCGGCAGACATCGGCTCAGGCAATCATACAGAATGGAGGAAAAGAAAATGGCACAGAACAATCAGCCGGCGGAACAGGATTTAAATCAGTTATTGAAGGTCCGCCATGATAAATTAAAGGATTTGCAGGATAACGGAAAAGATCCGTTCCAGATAACAAAATATGATGTTAAGAGTCACAGCATGGAAATCAAAAACAATTTTGACTCCATGGAAGGGCAGACTGTAAGCATAGCAGGCAGAATGATGTTCAAACGTGTCATGGGAAAAGCATCCTTCTGTAACGTACAGGATTTACAGGGAAATATTCAGGCATATGTTGCCAGAGACAGTATCGGAGAGGACAGCTACAAGGATTTCAAGAAATATGACGTAGGCGATATTTTAGGCATCAAAGGAGAGGTTTTCAAAACCAAAACCGGAGAAATCTCTGTTCATGCCCAGGAAGTAACTCTTCTTTCCAAAAGCCTTCAGATTCTGCCGGAAAAATTCCATGGTCTGACAGATACAGATATCCGCTACCGTCAGCGGTATGTGGATCTGATTATGAACAGCGACGTAAAGGATACCTTTGTAAAACGCTCCAAAGTTCTCAGCAGCATCCGGAAATATCTGGACAGCCAGGGCTTTATGGAAGTGGAAACTCCTATGCTTGTAAGCAATGCGGGCGGCGCAGCCGCAAGGCCTTTTGAGACGCATTTCAATGCCTTAAATGAGGATTTGAAGCTGCGGATCTCTCTGGAGCTTTATTTAAAGAGACTGATTGTAGGCGGTATGGAACGCGTGTATGAAATCGGACGCGTATTCCGCAACGAAGGTCTGGACACCCGCCACAATCCGGAATTTACCTTAATGGAGCTTTATCAGGCATATACCGATTACCACGGCATGATGGACTTAACCGAGAACCTTTACCGCTATGTGGCCAAAGAAGTGACCGGTTCTGAGATTCTCACTTACGGGGAACATGAGATGGATCTTTCCAAGCCTTTTGAGCGGATTACCATGGTGGACGCCGTAAAGAAATATGCCAATGTGGATTTCAATGAAATTCATACCGCAGAAGAAGCTAAAAAACTGGCAGACGAACATCACATCGAATACGAAGCCCGACATAAGAAAGGCGATATTCTGAATCTGTTCTTCGAGGAATACGTGGAAGAACATCTGATTCAGCCTACCTTTGTGATGGATCATCCGGTTGAGATCTCACCCTTAACCAAAAAGAAACCGGACAATCCGGAGTATGTGGAACGTTTTGAATTCTTTATGAACAGTTGGGAAATGGCCAATGCTTATTCCGAGCTGAATGATCCCATCGATCAGAAGGAACGTTTTGAGGCACAGGAAGCGCTGCTGGCTGCCGGGGACGCAGATGCGAACCATACCGACGAAGATTTCCTGAATGCACTGAGCATCGGCATGCCGCCTACCGGCGGAATTGGGTTCGGAATTGACCGGATGGTGATGATGATGACGAATTCACCGGCGATTCGGGATGTTTTGTTGTTCCCGACGATGAA
>NZ_JBQIOP010000046.1:0-30512 GCF_056822245.1 Petralouisia sp.
GCAAGCAATGCAATCTTCCGTAAGATTGCGTATTTTGGCAGGAATCCGTTTCCGGTATTCCTGCCAAAATGCTTGTTGGTGACATATCCCCAAACCCCAGAGATCATCACCTGCGGTGATGGCTGCGCGTTCCGTTGTAACGCTGAAATCTTCATACATGAAGATAGAAAAAGGGAAAAACCTTATCATAGCAATAGAAAAACGGCATGGCGGCCTTGATTTTTCAAAGCCGCCGTCAGTAAAATGTAATATGAGCGGGGGAAAGGGGCTGCTCAGCAACGTTTTTCTTTTCCGCCGCCGGGCAGATACAATAGGTTATTAGCGATTACAGCAATAGACTTTAATTGCTTCAAAAAAAAACTCTGCAACATTCCATGTAGCAAATCTGTTGATGTACTCGGCAAACCGTTCGTCTGTTTGATAGAGTTCGCCTAGATACATCAGCATATCATCCGAACAGGGATAGAAGTTTTCAGAAATATACTCTTGCCACTCTGCAACAATAGATTGAACGGCGGGTAGAGTAGGTGTTTCTGCCTTATATTCCGCCAATCGTTCAAAGACATTTTGGGAATATATTAAAAAATCATTCCACTTCCGATTTCTCTCTTTTTCGGCTCTGGCTGAAAAAAAAGAAGAATACTCTTGATACTCATGGGTGCTGCCCCAACGTTCGATAACTTCATTCCTATATTTTTCTTGTAGAGCAGAAATTTCTGCATTTGAAAATGCTGTAAAAGAGTAATCACTCTTTCCGGCCAAAGTATCGTTGACTAAGCAAATAAGTCCCTCTATTTTCTTTTTTCTAAGATTTAGAAGATCTAAATGTCTTTCTAACGCTTCTCGTTTATTATATACGGGCGCTGATAATAATGCCTTGATCTCTTTTAGAGAAAACCCCACTTCACGGTAAAATAGAATTTGTTGTAACTTCTCTAAATCATTTTCAGAATATAAACGATATTTTGTCTTATCTGCTTTGGTAGGTTCCAACAGACCGATTTCATCATAGTAATGCAAAGCACGTATCGTAATGCCGGTCAGCTTTGCAACCTCGTGAATCATCATTTTTTTAGAATTCATTCCAAAATTCCTCCACTTCTTTTAGTATTTCATCAGCAGGTGTCATGGTAGCTTCAATTATAGATTTTCCTGTTTTTTTCAGATAGTATTTTATCATATGATAGCCACAAGCATATCCAGCACAATAGGGTAAACCAACAGGAAAATAATTTTGCATTTGAGCCATTTCATCACCATATAGATATGCTGTCAGGTTATCTAAGCCTTGTACATCCAGCCCTTCCCGGATGATGGGTTTGATATATCCGTTCAAAGTTCCCATATCTGTCTTGCTTACCCACGGCCCTACATTTTCCTCACCATATAGGTAAGTAGCAAAGTTTTCAGCAAGGCCCTCACTTATCATCATTTCAGCAAGAGTAATGTCATTGTGCCATTTTATAAACTGGAAACGGACATTATGATTTGTTTCATGTGCCAACGCTACGGGAAGTCTGCTCTTAGTGTGTTCAGATGGAACAAGCCATGTAAAAATGTAGCCGGGAATACCACCATCACCACAGTAATTGTCATTCATTATCGAATAAGGGTTTTGGGGGTCAGCCAGCAAAACAGTGTATAGATATTCTTTCACAGGAAATTCAATTCCAGCATCGGAAAAACACTTTAATGACCGCTCGATAGACTTTTGACAGTTATCCCAAAATTGGTTATCGTCTAACAGTGTAATACCTTGGGCCCATGTTTCATCAATTTTTTCTGGCAGAAGAAAACCTAACATACCACTTGCCATAATAACATCATAGCCATTCGGTTGTGCAGCCTTCATCGGCACATTGTAGCAGGCCCATTTCTTTTCAAAAGGCTTCATCATTTCATAGCGATAAATATCATTTTTTTTAGAAACTGGCGCTTCCATGATTTTTCTGTAGATACCGTCAGAACGAACGGCCTGTACTTTTAGGATGCTCATATTTTGTACTTCCTTTCAATATTTTGTAACCTCATTCTAAGGTATGACGGAACGTCAAAGTCAATAGTTTTTGAAAAATTTCTTTCCAGAACATTGAATTATAATTTAAGCAATCTGATTAAAAACACAAAACTATCACTGGCGTGCATTATCCCGCTCCCGTTCCATCACAGACTCGCCCAACAGATAGTCCACATTGGCTTTAACATTATAAAGCTCTTTCATATCAGCCCTGGCCTGCTTGTAAGCAGAGTAGGCTTTCCGTTTCTGCTCCAGAAGTCCGGTATATTCCTCACGCAGAGACTTGACGGATGGTAGCTTTGTGATCCCCAATTCGTCAAAGTGTTTCTTCGCCGCCTGGTGCAGAAGAATTTCCGTCTCATGTGCCGCACGGAATTTTTTGCTGTACCCGGCTTTCCGGTACTCCACATAGATTGCCCGCGTCTTGGCATAATTTACAATCTGTTTCTGCAGCTCTCCGTTGGCGGTCATCTGTGATTCCAGCTCCTTGATCTGTACCGACAGCGCATTGAAGCTGGCGGTAGCGGCGTCTGATTTTTTCTGCAAATCCTCATAGCTCATATCGCCATGCTCTTTGAGCCAGATCACCGCCTGGGAGAGCTGCTTTAAGTTGAATACCTTCGCCCAGCGTTCATACCCCGGCCCCTTGCCGGAACGGATCGCCGCCTCAATATCCACCAGCAGCCCGACTTTGGAAACCGGCTTTTGGGGAGAGGTACGGCGAGGATTCACCGTCTGGGTGCCGGCAATCCGTTCTTTGATGGCCTGCTCGGTATAGTCGCCCTTTAGCGTGTCACATCGGGTATATCTATGCTCCGGTGACAGGCGAAAACGGAGGTACTTTCGTTCCTGATTGACTTCCATCCCAGCCGCCTCCAGCTTCTTCAAAAGTTCTTCAAAGTCTTTCGGCTTTTCTTCCAGGGCAGCATCGATAGCCCATCGTAGCTGTTCCTGATGGGAAGGCTGTTTCTGACTTCCCATCCATGTGCCGTAATGATCCCGGCTGGGTTTCGGATTCTCTACAATGGAAAGCCCATGCTCCAGGCACAGTTTGTCATTCATGCGCCGGATCGCCCAGGTAGAGCCCCAGAAGTTGCGGAATTTTTTCTGGCAGTCCAGCGTGGTAGAATTTATGATAATGTGATTATGGACATGGTGTTTATCCACATGGGTGCAGACAACAAAAGCATGGTTTCCCTTCGTTAGTTTCAATGCCAGCTCCCGCCCAATCTGGTTCGCTTCTTCCGGCGTGACCTCGCCGGGCCTGAACGCCTGCCGGAGATGGTAGGCAATCACATCATCCGCGCCCCGGTTACGTCCGGTCAGGTTCGCATACTGGCGCTTGGATAAAAGAAACTCCGCATCAGCGGTCCGAGTGTCGCACTCATACCCGTAAATGAATTTTCCAAAATCGGTTTTCTGCGGATTCTCCACATAATCAATGATGTCCGCAATCGCCGTGGAAACATCCCGGCCTTTCCCAACGTGCAGCGGCATGAGCCGTGTAGTCGCCATCCCATCACCCCCTTACTGTAAAACCGGCTCTGTTATCGTGCCTGTTCTTTTTTGATTTTCGGTTTATCACTGTGAGCCGCCTGCTGCCCGGCGCTTTTATTCAGACTGTCACGGACAGAAGGCTTCTCCTGTGCCAGCGCATACTCCCGTCTTGCCTGCGTGAGAAATAAATCCATCAGCCCTGTATGGCTGCGGTCTACAACAAAGGAAACATTCCGGTCATATCCGAAACCGTCTTTATCCTCACAGACCGGGATTGTCTGCGCCCAGGCTTTATTATCATGGGAAATTCGCCCGTCATGCTCTTTCTGCCGGACCGTGTTGGCAAGGACATAGAAAATCCGGCCAGAATCAAATTGCTGTAAGACCTGCTGCACACATGCGGGGCCTAAACGGTTATCCCGGTAGTTGTCCGCAATGGCCTGTTCGATTGCCTCCTTACACGCAATGTTTGCTTTGTGGGAAGTGCGGTACTGATCCAGTTCCCCATGCTCATGCGCATAGGCTGCCGAGTGAAAATAAATTGGTGTTGTATCTTTCAATCAAATTCCTCCAATCAAAAAAGCTGCCATGACAGACAGCCATAATTATAGAAAAAGGGCGGGGCTGCCAATGAGCCCCGCCGAAACTGCTTAACCAAATACAAAATCCTTTAACGCGCTGTTTGCTCCGCCGATAATCCCCACCAGCCAGGCCGCCGCCATTGGCAGACCGTAGGGGCTGATCAGGAACGCAATCACCAGCCATGAAAGCCCCGGCCAGAACCCGGCAATGAAGAATAGCACCAGCGCCGCCAGAAAAACAATTCCTGATAGAATTCCCAGCACAGCGCCGGAAATTGCGACAAGAAATTTACACATCAAATAGAGAATCCCCGTTACTAACACAAGGGGAAGTGCCAGCAATTTACCAATCAGGCGCATACGCTCCGCCTCCTTTCAATAGGGCAGTTTTGCCCTTATAGAAATTCTATCGTGCCAGCCTGAGAAAAGCAACCGCTTTCGTGCCTGTTTATGAAATGTTCGCAAATCCCCGCAGCAGCTTATCCATGCCATCCCACAAACTGTCCAGGCGGGTGCGCAGATCGTCCACGTCGGCGGCGTAAATACTCCCTGTCTCATTGGCACGTCTGGCGTACTGGTTTAAGTTATTGGAGCAGATGCGAAGAAGCCGTATCATTTCCTGGATGTCGCTCATATCCAGATGGATGATATAACCGTCTACTGCCATCTTGCGCAGATACGCGGAGAGGTTGGTAATGCCGAGTTCCGCCATGTGCCCTTTTACCAGCTCCGCCTCCTGTTTAGACATAACGAATTCCACCCGGACGGATTTTTTGTTATGCCCGGCTTTCATCGTTCCGGCTCCTTTTTGGGGGAAGGGAAAGGCGGTTTATGAGCGGAAATGGCGGCTGCCCGGGACTCTTTGAGCTTTCCACGCAGAGTACCTTTTTTCAGGCCGTCAATATACTCGTTTATATCGCCGTTTGTGGCATGGTAAGAGCGTTTGAGCCGTTCCCGTTTCAGGATTATGGCAAGCTCCCGCTCATTCTCCGGCAGCTCGGTCATTGACTTTGGGCTCCCATGCAGCGGCATAAGCTCGTTCATAAGCCGCCTCCGGTCCTGGTAGGGAATTATGATATTGGTTCCATCCTCGAAAGCAACAGCTACATTTCCAATAGGGCAGGTCAGCAGCTTTACCCGCTCCACATGCGACCCATAATCCAGCGGATAGATATTCCCGATCACTTTTCCGTCCAGCACATCTTTGATAGAGAGGGCATAAGCAAGGACCGGGTCTTTCGTCTGTTCATGGTAGAACTTCCACACTTTATTTGCATGGCTGCCCTCCAGATAGACCTCCCATTCCCGCAGGGTATAGGTGCCGCAGGGCCGCGATAGCCAGAGAAGGTGCCGGTCCTCTGGTTCCCCTGATACGGCCAGCTTTGGAATCAGCTCTTTATCCAGGTCAAAATCATCCTTATAATGCTGCGTGTGCAGCTCCATGATCTGCTCCAGGCTGTCCAGTATATCCACGCCCTCGAACCTTACCGCACCCATCAGCGTTCCCTCTCTGCCATAAGCGGCGCTGCCTGCCTTGCTTCATGCTCCGGGCGGTCTGCCTTCAGCCGTTCCATCAGGGAAGGCTTTTCCTCCGGCAATGTTTCCGGCGCCAGTTCCCGGATTTCCTCATAAGTCTGACCGTCCGTCAAATCAGGGCGTTCCGGAGGTTCATTATTCAGTCTGCCATCCAGCATATTGTAATTTCCGGTCTGGCCTTCCTCGTAAAGCTCCGCATTGCGCAGATAGCTTTCGGGCGCCTGGAAAGGCTGCCCGGCAAACAGGATTTCTCTATGGGGCGTAAACTGTGAAAGCACGCCGTCCCGAAGCCTTGCAAATTCCTCATACTGGCGCAGGGTAAGGCCGCGCTCCAGCATTTCCGCCTGGGTATGCGCCCAGCCCTCCCTATAAAGAAAATAGTACATATCCGGCTGGTCGCAGACAAAGCACAGGGAGCCGTCCTGATTATCATAATAGGACGCCTGCATATCCTGATAGTGGCAGCGTTCCTCACGGCCCAGGTACACCCGGTTATCTGCGCCCAGCATGGCGACCATGCCCGCATAATTGCTGTGGACCGCAGAGCGGATTTGCACCAGCGGGTCCGCCTCCGGCATGATCTGTCTGCCGGGAATCTCGTTCCGTTTCTCCGCTGCGTCATTTCTCGGCGTCACTTCCTCATGGGCACGGGCATCCAAATCCGGCTGCGCCTGTGCGGAAGTCTTTCTGACGGCGCCCGGTTCTGGTTCTTTCTCCTGTGCATAATAATGAACATTGGCGTTGGTTTTGCTGTTCATTTCTCTGGCGTAAGCCTCCGCAGCCTCGTGGGCGTCAAATTCCAAAGGCTTTCCATCCTCCTTGCACCACGCCTCGGCATGGCCGAAGATAGAAGCGCCGCTGCGCACCGCCCATACGCCGTAGGTTGTTTCTTTTCCCATTCTGATCCTCCTTATCGTTCCTGCTGTTTTGATGGTTTCTGTTTTTGGGGTGTCTCCGTCTGCTTTGCGTCTTTTATCTGCTGCCGGAGGGAAGGTCTGTGCTCCGGCGCCGCTTCGGAATCCGTGATATTGACATACTCACCAATGATACAAAGCGCCTCCCCGTAACTGCCGGAAGCAAACACCCGCTCCTTCATTTCCTTTGCCTGGTCCTTCAGGTCATGCTCCCGCAGGGTACGGGCCGCAATGCCTACCAGGTTGAAGATATTACCGTCCTGGCCGATCAGCGCACAATCCGGCTTTTCCGGCTCCGGCGAAGGTTCCCCGATAAAACCGCCCAAACGGTTTGGTACAAAATCGGACAGCCAGGTACCCCCGAAATTCTCATGGGTCTGTAAACGCCACATGGCAAGTTTCCCAATGTCCAGCTTTACATCCTCGAAAGGGTAGAGCAGACAGGTCAGCTCCCCATACTGGAAAGTGGAAACATCCTCAAATTTACTGCCGTCCTTCAAAATGCCAGCCTCGGTGAACATCTCGTTGATCCCGTTCACCCATTCCCTCAAATCCCCGCCGCAGCCCTGCAAGATCAGGCCGTCTCTGCCCTCCATGCGCCGCAGGTCATCGGTTGTGATCGTGTTGATATTCAAAAAATCGCCTCCTATCGTTCCTGTTGATGATTGGTTTTCTGCCGGGTGGCTTTTGCCTCCGGCTGTTTCTTTAGCTGCTTGCGGACAGAGGGTTTCTGCTCCAGTTCCCTCATGTCCGTAAAAATATCGGATAACGGCTGCTCCCAGCGTTCTCCGAAGCCACGGACCACCGTGCCCGCCAGCGCGCCATTTTCCTGAAACATTTTCAGTGTGTCAAAAGCCCGGTCAAACAGCTTGATATTTCTCTCGTCCACACAAGGCGCGAAGTGGATCACCCCTTTGGGATAGTCCCCGCCGGTGCCGATCCAGCCCCGGACAAAATCATCAAAATCTTTTGTGATCCCGGTGCCGGCAAGTTCCTCGGCATGGCTGGCCGGTAAACCTTTGGCTTTTCCATACTGCCGTCCCAGCACAAGAACGGCGGTTATGGGATTATACAGAAAGCGCCGGTTATTGATCTGTTGCATGTCAATGGCCTGCGTCTTTGTATCGATCCGCATAATATCCGCCGTGATCGGTATTTTTTCTATAAGCATCCCTCCTGACTGTTTTCTGATAGCGGCAACGCCGCGCAGCCGTTCCCGAAGGGAACGATCTGCCAGATCGTTAGGTTTGGCGTCATCCCTGAGAAAGCAAAAAATAAGCGCCCTCAAAGCGCCTTTGTCCGCAACTTAACTTCATTTTGGAGGCTGGGAGTATTCTAATATAGATCCCCCTCAAACCGGAGCCTGAAAGCCTTAATAATCAAGCCTCTTTTTGGTTAAGTTGCGGACACATCACCTCTTATTCAGCCGTTCCCTGCGTTTGCGCTCCCGCTCGGATTTCCGTCTTGCGAAAGCACGGCAGGAATCAGAACAATACGCCTGGCTGGTGGTGGGAAGATATGCCCTGCCGCAGACCGGGCAAGTTTTCTGTTTCAGGGAAGTGTCCTCACCTGTAATGGCAGATTCCAGTGCCGGGTCCACCGGCAGCACCGCCTCTTGAAAGTACCGGCAGAAAGAGCCGGTCCACCATTTATGCAGCATGTAACAGGGGCAGTCTAAGGGGAGGCAGAGCTTTTCCTGATTGTCAAAGTTGGCGCAAAGGTCTGTCACCAGCCTTCGGATTGCCGCCCGTTCCTGCCTGGTTAATTCCCGTAAGGGAGGCCCGTTCATTTCCTCCTGCCTTTCTTAGCCGGAAATTCCAGCTTGAAATTTACATATTTGCCGCCTGTATCATCCAGCAGCACCACCGCGTCATAGTTTTTTCCCGTCTTTTCGCTGTAAAGCCCGGACATAGAAACGCGGCCCTCTTTCAGAAGGGCCGCCGCAACAGACTTTGTTATGGATTTTTTCTTTCCGGAAAAGAACTTATTATCTTTCCAGAGGGCAAAGGAACAGCTTTGGTTGTCGCAGAAAAACCCTTTTTTGCCCTCATATACGGTTTCGCCGCAGCGGGGGCAGGTGCCGACAGCCTCACGCCCATTTTTCTTTGCATCTGGGAACAGACCGGCAAAACGTTTCTCCGGAGCGGTATGGGCTTTGACAAGCGCCCGGCTCATATCTGCGATCCCATCCATGAAATCTTTTGCCGGAACTTCGCCGCGCTCCACCTGCTTTAACATGGATTCCCATTCCGCGGTGAGCATGGGCGATTTGATGTTATCCGGCAGGACCAGAATCAGGTTCGTACCTTTTTCCGTGGGGATAAGCTGCTTTTTCTTCCGCTGCACAAAACCGGCAGATACCAGCTTTTCCAGAGTAGCAGCGCGGGTGGCCGGGGTGCCTAATCCCTTGCGCTCGGCATCCTCCGGCATATCCTCGGCGCCAGCGGTTTCCATAGCCGCCAGAAGGGAATCCTCCGTATAGTGCTTCGGCGGGGAAGTTTTGCCCTCCCGGACGCTGGCAGAGACCGTTTCAAATAACTGTCCTTCCTGCAGCATAGGAAGGGAGACATCCGTATTCTCGTTATCCTCCGGCTTGGATTCTTTTAATCCCATTCGGTAGAGACGTTCCACTTCCTTCCATCCGGCCTGTAATACGGTTTTTCCCTTTGCTGTGAAGAAATTGCCCTGGCAGTCCAAAACCGCCGTTACCGCTTCGAACCGGTGGGCCTGGGCCGTGGCAGAAAGCAGCCTTGCAGCGATCAGTGTCAGTACATCCCGCTCCCCGGAAGGAAGCTCCGATAAATCCGTCCGGGCAATCTCCACCGTAGGAATAATAGCGTGATGGTCGGTGACTTTGCTGCCGTCCGTTATGCGGTCAATATCCGGTTCCCCGGCGCAGCCCTTTCCAAAAAGCATATTGTCCCGCAACCAGAGAATCAGGGAGGTAGCGGTTGCCTGCATATCCTCGGTTAAATATTGGCTGTCCGTCCGGGGATAGGTCGCCAGCTTTTTCTCATAGAGGGATTGTACATAGTCAAGGGTCTGTTGAGCTGTATACCCATAGATACGGTTGCATTCCCGCTGTAAGGTTGTCAGATCGTATAGGCGGGGCGGCTGTACTGTCTTGACCTGTTTCTCCACGGACAGCACCGAAGCAGCCTGCCCGTCACAATCCATAAAGATTTTTTCAGCTCCGGCCTTATCCGGCAGCTTTTCGCCGGAGGAAACAAAGCCGCCGCAGGTGATCTCCGGTACATAAAAGGGCTTGCTCGTAAATGCTTGAATATCCGCCTCCCGCTGTACCAGAAGGGCCAGCGTGGGTGACATGACGCGCCCCACATTGAGCGTGACGCCATACAAGACAGAAAAAAGCCGGGTGGCGTTAATGCCGATCAGCCAGTCAGCACCGGCTCGGCAGACCGCCGCGTCATAGAGTTTATCGTAATCGCTGCCAGGACGCAGGTGTTCAAACCCATCACGGATCGCTGCGTCCTCCATACTGGAAATCCAGAGGCGTTCCATCGGCTTGCTGCATCCGGCATACTCATAGACCAGACGGAAGATCAGCTCGCCCTCACGCCCGGCATCAGTAGCGCATACAACCGATTCCACCCGTTTGTCTTTCATCAGCCGGCATAAGAGGTCAAGCTGCTTTTTCTTATCCTTCGGTACTTCGTATTTCCATTCTTCCGGCAGGATCGGCAGATCGCCATAACGCCATCTGGCGTACTGTTCCCCGTAGGCCTCTGGCTGTGCCAGCTCCAGAAGGTGCCCCACGCACCAGCTTACCAGATAACCGCCGCCCTCCATGTAGCCGTCTTTTTTCTCATTCGCACCCAGAACCGCCGCCAGCGACATGGCGACAGAGGGCTTTTCCGCAATTACTAATTTCATTCCTGTAACCTCCATTTCTTATAGCTCCGGTTTATTTCGGCCTATTTGCTTTGTTTTGGGTTTCATCGTGTCTTTTTCCTGTATCTGCTGTCGGTGGCTGGAAAGCTGCTCCGCCACGCCTTTTTTCTGGCTGTCAGCACACCCGCCAAGGGCTGCGGTGGTTTCCTTTACCAGATTTTCCCGCTGGATGTTTCGGTCAAAGCAGGTAAGATAGGCATGGTAATCCCCTTGTCCGGGGGAGCAGCGCAGACAGTAGCGGTAATTCTCTGTCTCCACTACATATCCATAATTCTGCCGCCAGCCGCCTTCGATTGCCCCGCCGTGGCTGTAGCAGAAGCGGCTCATGGAATTTAAGTCCTTCAAAACACTGTCTCTAAGCTGATCGACCACTTGGCCTAATTCTTTTTTAAAAGCGGCGCTGTTCAGACTTTCTTCCCCGCGCGGGTGCCAGGTATGCCAAAATTCCTTACCGCCTGCTCCAAAGTCAATGCGGACATGACCGATGGCGCCCATCTGTTTATCTTGATCTGGCGTCTGTGCATAAAAAATGCCTGCCTCATCATTGGAAGCAGGACATATCTCAAAGCGGGGGCAGTATTGAAGTTTGTATTCCGCACAGAATTCTTTCAAGCTGATTTCGTCGCCCAGGAAATTCAATCCATCCCGCAGACGCTTATAACCGCTCTTTGGAATCTTGACCGGTTCAGGAGTCAGGACAGTACCCGCATGGTTGACACCTACATACAACTCCAATGTTACCGGCCTGCCAGGATCATTGTCCGAACCCCGCAGGTTATAGCAGTAAAAGCCCAGCGGCACTGTACTCACATCCATCCGCGAATTTGTAAACAGAGCCGGTTTTCCAAACAGCTCCACATGTTCAAATTGTTCCTTCGTTGCATCCATGCTCATTTACACGATTCCTCCTTTGCATTTGTTCAAATTCTTCGTCCGCTCGCTTTCCAGCCTGCAAAATACACATCAGTACAACGCCGGCAGACATACCGCAAGTAAAGGTCAGAAAGTGTGCTATAAGATTCCACATAAAAATCGCCTCCTTTTTGAATTTAGCTTATATAGCAAAGATAAAATCTGACACGGCAATACCGCCCTAGCGGTTGCCATTTCTTTCCCAAGAAAAAGAGCCGATAACCGCATTTTAATTTGCGTGTTATTGGCTCTGCGTCTTGCTCTGTATAGTTTTATATTTACTTTAACTTTCCATCTCCAGCCATTAAATCTGTCATTTCTTCAATTTTTTCAAGCGGGAATGGTGGAAGTGCTACGGGTTTCATGGCGATTGACATTAGTTTCATGGGATTGTCATCGGCTGCTATTCGGTTAGATGAAAGTTGTCCACATCTACGGCAACGGTGGATAATTGCCCATTCACCATTTTTACGTACCCATACCGCTATCGGCTCCATAATACCACCGCAATCAGACTCACGGTCGCCAGGTTCTATATCTACATGGAGACTGTGCAAACAGTTTGGACAATGATTGCGGTGATCACTTCCGGCACCTGCTGGCACAACAAGCCTGCCACAAACTTTGCAGGTAAAACTGTCATTACAAGCATGAGTACGATAGTACCCTTTTTCATATTGTTTCCGTTTGTTTTCTCTATTCATGAAAATTGATCCTCCTAAAAGTTTTGGTAATTGCCCTTTTGGGAGGTTTGGTAGAGATTGATTTTACGCAAACCTCCCGGTTAGCAAACAATCTCCGATAATAAATATTTCTTATACATAAAAATCCTCCTGTTTTTATAAGCACAACTTTCGTTGGACTTTGTAAATTATTATATTTTCGGAAAACCAGATGTTTCCTCAATAACGACTATCTTTAAGTTTTCCGCTGAAATAATTCGTTCTTGTTTACACTTTGGACAGAACAAAGGGTAGTTTCTTAAAAATGTATCTTCTCTCTATTTCAAGAGTGTCTTGTTTTTGCAAACAGGGCACAAAGCCCATTCAAATTCCATATGCTCACATTCCTATTTTACGTTATCTGTTAATTCAACAATTAGCCTTTTTCAGCATAGCCGTCCGTTATTGCATATTTTTCTATGAAACGATCCATATGCGCTGTAAAGAGATTTTCAATTTCTTCTCTTTCTTCCTTATCATGTGCCGCATCTGAAATAGTTAATAACAGATAAAAGGGAGCATAAAATTCAACCGCCATTTGCTTTGGCTCACCTTTACACCAAACTCCTTGTTCCATCATTTCACGAAATAAATCCTCGATAAAACTGACAGGGCCATTTCCCAAAACTTTTTGATAAAGGCTTGTCATTTCGGAATTTCTGTACTGTTCCAATGTCAACATTTTGCGAAAATTGCAAGCAATTTCATCCTCTGTCCAATAATGAAATTGAGACTCCATATATGCCTTAACGCTTTGTATTGAAGTATTCCTAAAAAGTTCTGTGGTTCCATCAAATTCTTTTTCTGGAATGCCTGCTTTTTTAGATCGTTCAATGTCTAATTGGCATATATGTTCAAAAATCTTATCGAAAATATCGCGCTTATTTTTATAGTGTCTATATAGTGCGCCTTTTGTCATGCCCAATTCTCCCGCAATCTTACTCACAGAAACTGCTTCATAGCCATCTTGGGCGAACAGTCTAAGAGCGGTTACTAAAATATTTTCTTTTGTATTAGCCATTTTCACACCTCCTGCAAGTAAACGCTCGTTTACATGTCTGCATTATAGTAAACGAGCGTTTATTTGTCAAGTGTGTTTGAACGATTTATTTGTAAAATAACTTTTATTGGATTAAAAAAAGCAAAGGCTTCCAATACCTTTGCGTTTTATTACAGAGAAAAAGCACCACTGAAAATATGTGGCGTAGTTTCAAAAATATTTAATTGAGAGAAGGGAAGATTAGATGATCTATAAGCAATGATTCATGTGTAAAAATCATAGTATATTCAAATTATCCCTTTTTCTTATGAAGTTTTAAATCGATATTTTTCGCTGCCGCTGCATCCTGCAGTAATCCAGCAACAAATGCGCTTTTTTCTTTGAGCGTCAGTGTTTCCATATCAGGTTTACGTTCAATTTCCCTGAGTACCGTTTGTAGGTCTTGCAGTTCTAAAAGGTTGACGGCTACACAAAAGAGTGTCTTTTTGCGGCCATCATTATAGCCCAACAAGAAAATCTCCAGGATTTTTGCTTTTTCCGCCTGCTCTGCATTATAAGCATCTATCCCGAATCGTTTGGCCTTTTCCATATCAGATTTTCGGTTTCGATGTGTTATAAAGGAATCAAAGTCGTCAATATGATCGTATTTTTCGCAAGGGTATTCACTGCATTGGAAACAATATTCAACACCGCCATGTTCCATGCTGCACCTTGCGATTTTGCAGGATTGGTTCCCCTCACCGCCGCCGCAGCCGGGGCAGTTCTTATTCAAGAACATGGGGCAAAGCCCGCAATTCAAACCGCAGAGGGAAAATAATTGATTTGGTCGGTTAAATCCTTTCATGGAACCTCCTTAAACAGCCTGCCTGCAAATATTCAAGACAAGCTCTGATAATACTTGACATAGAAAAGTAGAAAATTTGAAATCTTAAAACTCATATCTTGTACCATGAGAGAGCAACAGGCCATCTGTTAATTCCACACGCAGAATGATAGTGTTTTCATCGTCAAAATCAGTATGGCCGTTATCGATCCATTCTGCAAAGACCTTTTTCAGCTTTTCAGCAATCACACAATTCTCTTTTTTTCTGAAATAACCCAGGCTAACACCTTTCCCGTGCGCTGTAAACCATTCGCCGGCGATTGCAACAACAGAGTTATCTTTTATATGTTTCATTTTATTTGAGAGGGCATGGGTAATGATATAAAATGCACCATCTTCGTAATAGGCATTTACATATCGCACATAAGGCGTTCCATTTTCTGTTGTTGCCATTGCTATAATTGCGTCTTTTCCAAAGCGTTCAATCATTATCTGTTCGGCTTCTCGACTAAATTCTTTCATTGAATTATTCTCCCTTCAAATTACATTTTCCAGATCTATTCAAAGTTCTGACAGACTGGAATGATAGACTTTACTTGCTCAAGAACATTATCAGTGCCTTTGATACCCAGCATAGGAATATTCAAGTTTTCCGCATTTATTCTATTGCTAAGTTCGCTCATAAAAATACCTTTACCGTTTATCTCTTTGTTAAAATCTGATGTGGTTTCCACACCGCAGTTTGGCGAACGATTTGCACCAATAATCCCGATTATCTCGAAGCCGTAGGCATTGTATTCTGTTATCTGTTTCATCACATATTCAACCTGAACCATTAGCATTTTGTATGATTCCGCTTTTTGCATTTCCTTACGAATACGGGTATTTTCAATAACGACAGGAACATCTGCCCCATCGTTATTTCCTCTATTAAGCCCTAAACAGCAAAGTTCAGGACATGGCATTTGGACAATACCAATATCAGCATCAAGAAGAATTTTTATTACATCCTTAAAAGTTGCTGGAAAAACGGCTGTTCCATCAGATATTGAATTTTGATTTAATATACAATGCGCTATAAAAATAACTTTTTTGCTTCGACCGTCCTCAAACATAAATTTTCCTCTTTTTAAGCTCGAATTTGTTTTTTGTTGTGTTACTCTCTGATAAACTGTAAGTTGTCTTTATAATTTCAGAATTGCAATCAGCTCTTCTTCGTACATTTCTCCGGTTTCAACAAATCCAAACGAACGGTATAATTGACTGGCAATTTCGTTCTTAGGTTCATATGACAACCAGCAGTATTCCGCTTTACCCTATAAATATTTTCATATACTTTTCCTCCGAGTACTGATTTGTTACCCTTTATATCAACTTTAGCAGTTCTGTATGTATATATCCGTTTGTTCCTGCTACGCTGCTGCCTTTCCTCGGATCAAGCAGATTCCCCGTAAAATCAGTTATTTTACCTCCTGCCTCCTGAATCAACAGCATACCGGCAGCATAGTCCCAGGGATTCAGGTAAATCTCGAAATAGCCTCCCTGTCTGCCACAGGCGGTATATGCCAGTTCCAGAGCGGCAGACCCAATCCTGCGGACATCCTGGCATTGGCCGAACACTCTACGGAACCGGGCAAAGTTTTCATCCGCCAGCTCTCTTTTTGCTGTTCCCAGCCCAATTATCGTGTCGGATAGTTTTTCTGCGTTTGATACATGTATGGGCTGTCCATTTAGGAAGCTCCCCTTGCCTTTAATCGCTGAAAACACTTCTTCACGGAAGGGATCATACACGATCCCGATTACAATTTCCCCTTGGCGGCAAAGGGCTAAAGATACAACACTGTGCTGATAATCGTGCATAAGGTTTGTAGTCCCGTCAACCGGGTCTAAAATCCAAAAGCTCTCCGCTTTCATTTCCTGCAAACCGGTTTCTTCTCCAAGAAGCTGAATATCCGGTGCAAGGGCAAACAGCTCCTTTTTTAAGAAATTTTGCACAGCAATATCTACCTGCGTTACATAGTCCGCAAGACCTTTCTCTTTCACATGAGAAGCCATTTCACGGTTTTTTATTAGCCCCTGCGTTTTTGTTACTAAACTGATAATTTCCTGAATATCCATATACATTTCCTCCATTGGCGCAGTCATCTGACTACAAAACACTGCTACGAAAATGAGGTTTGAAGGAACTCGGCAAATGGGAATTGTTATTTCCGATTCGGTTTTCTTTTGATAGTCAGCAATTTCATGTAATCATCAAAATCAGCCGTATTGGTCGGTTCAAACATGACCCATTTTCCGTCACGATAGGTTTTTGCCTCATCATATTGCCTGCAAACGGCGTCAGAAAGAGTACCCCTTATATCTTCAAATTTTATTCTTTCATCTTTTCCAAAGATAATCATGAATCCAATGCAATTACTTTTAGCGTATAGGCAGCAAAGTGTTTTACCGCCTCTGCGATATTTATACTCGTAATCCCATTGCTTACCACCAGTATTCCATACTCGATCCATATCGTATTTTTTATCAATAGCCAAACATAATGCTTGCCAAACTTCAAGCAAGGATTGTCCAAGCAATTCCGTCATAGTTGAATGAGATGGTATATTTTCAAGCATCGTATCCTCCATAAATTTCCATTTATTTTTCTGTTGCGTTACTCTCTGATAAACAGGAATTTATCGAACTTAACTATTCTGTCGCTATGAAGCCGACTTACGCACAGTAACCTCTGCACAGACCAACCTAGCTATATGCTCCGCTGTTTCGTTTGTCAGTAGGAAGAACATTCCGTCATTACGGCATTTTTTATGTGTATCGCCATTTAATGTATAAACAAAACCTTTAACACAGGTATCGCTACAAGCAGTAGGGTCAATAAGTCTCTTACAGTCACGAGAAGTAGTCATTTTCTTTTGCATTTCAGCAGGCAGAGAAGCGATTATATCCTCATACTTGCCAGCATTGTCTCCGTAAATACGTGCAAAAACCCCCGACTTCCGAAACACCCAATTCATTACAGTTTTCTTCTCTAGTTGGTATGAAGCAGCATAACCGCTCTTTGCTTCCTTGATTACAAGGTCACAGCCTTGTTCAATAAGTTTGTTATTAAGTTTCTCGACAAATGATTGATATTCTGGTGCAACTGCCGATAGAAACTCTTTGAACGAACCCTTTTCTTTTGCCATTACCTTTTCCCTCCATAAAATTCTAATTTGCTTATTCGTCCATCATGTATTAGCTGTTTAGAAGTTTTGTCAAATCCTCAATAGAAGCGTCCATTTTCACAGAGACTTCTTCCATTGTCATGCCGGAAGCAAGAAAACGCTTTATCACCATTTTCATATCCTCGCCAACCTCTATGATATGCCCGTCCAAATCGTAAAACCGAATCACCCGCTGACCCCAGCTATGCTCGATCACTTCTCCCAGATATTCAATATCCGGGTATTCTTTCAACTTGTTCAGAAAACCGTCAAAGTCCTGTTCCTCAAAAACGATTTCCGCATTATTGGATTTTTTTAATACCTTTTCTTTTGGCAGATCTACAAGCCAGTCAAAATCCTGCTGCAATGCCAGGCCGCAGGTAAAAGCAATGTTTCTGCCATAATCCTGGAACACCTCTAATCCAAACAAATCCTCATAAAATTTTCTCGCGGCGTTAATGTCGGCCACCGCTATAAGCATACATACGTGTTTCATGCAAATACTCCTTTCAAACTGTGGTTTCCCATTTTCGCAAAAGGTGATTTATTATTCTCTGTAAGTCCAACCGGATTGTCACTGGCCTTCACGGTTGAACATTTATTATACCATAGAGCAGCCTGTACCTCCACTTTTTCATGTCCGGTTTTGTCCACGATTTGTCCTGTTTTTGTCCAAGATTAACCCTACGGGTATTTCCCGCAGTTCCTTCCGAAATTGGTGCGCATAACGGATGGTCTTAACTGTACCGCCTTTTTCCCGTCCGTCATATACCGCAATTACACGGTCTGCATGTTCCACCATGTAGCGGTTGCGTTTGGAATAGACGTTGGGCCTGTATTCTTCCTGAATTATGATAACCTCTGCACAGGCGTCCAACAGGGTGTTTGTGTGTTCCTTCTGGCACAGGCTGTCCTTCCGTTTTCGGTATGGAAGCACCGCGATCAGCTTCAAATTTGGATTTTTATTCTGCAGCTCCAGAATAATCTCCGCAAAGTATTGATCCACGCCATCCGCAAAGCCGGAGAGAAAGATAGTGAAACCATCGTTTACTGCTTTTCCAATTTCCCGGCGCAGAGCCACCTTTACATGGGCTGTTTCATCAGCAGGTATATCTCTGTGTCCTGTGACACAGCAAGTCTTTCCTTCCATCAAGTTCCTCCGATTGATAGATTTAATTTTGTATCTCTCATTATTATAATAGGTTTGTTTTTGCAAGTCAACGCAAACACCCTTTTTTAATTTGTGAATAATGCGTCTGCGTGAGGTACAATCTATTATAGAATGGGAGGTGAGGGTGATGTATGAAGAATTCGTCCCGGAACGGCTGGCAAAGCTGAGATTACAAAAGGGTGTATCTGCACGCGACATGTCATTGTCGTTGGGGCAAGCGAACAACTACATCAATAACATCGAAAACAAAAAATCACTTCCTGCCATGCAGTCCTTCTTTTATATCTGCGAATATCTCGGCGTAACGCCGCAGGAATTCTTTGACGAAGAAAACCTTTATCCAGAGACCTTGCAGGAATTTATTGCAGAGGCAAAGAAACTGGATTCCAGATCAATGACATATATCCTCGGCATTATGAAAGAATTGAACAGCAAGAAGTAAAGCGGTCACGGAAAATGACCGCTTTCTTCTTATTATTTCCCATACTGTCCTAAATTAAGTCTGGAAACACTCTATATTTATCCTGATTTATACCCCGGTACTTCCAAACCCTCCGGTTCCGCGCTCTACTCCCAAATCCGAAACAAAATCCGCAATTACAACCGGAGTAATCACAAGCTGTCCTACCCGCGCTCCTTTGGAGAGTTCCTGCGGTTTGTTGCTTACATTACTGATAATGGCATGGATTTCCCCGCGGTAGCCGGAATCTACCGGGGGCAGCTCACAGACCAGACCCTTTGCCGCCATGCTGGTGCGGGGGAATACATAGCCAGCGTACCCGTCCGGTACTTCGATCCCGAACCCAAGCGGAACCTTTGCGATTTCTCCCGGCTGCAAAATGCAGTCATAGGGCATATAAACATCCGCGCCGGCATCGTTCCCATGCGGACGGAATGGGCGGCGGCTCTCCGGCACGCCAAAGTCAATCAATTTGATTTTCATGCGCCGCCTCCTTCCAGGAGCAGTGGGTAATCCGCTTTCAGGATGTCCCCCGGCATCATATGCGGTGCCAGTTTTCTTCTGCAGGTCATTTTCCCCTCTAGGCATTTGTCCTGCTGGCAGAACGGTCCTGTAAGATCAGGGGCAAACAGCGCCGGGCTTAACGAATAAAGCTCCTGCCAGATTTTCAGGAGCACGATCCGGGTTTCGTCTGTATTGCGCCGGCATACCCGCTGGCCGATGATGTGTTTCCACTGATAGGGTGCAGCGCTGATAATCAGCACATTCCGAAGGCCCTGGGGTGTGGCATAGCCCGCCGCGTCATGGCCGATTCCTGCGCTGCACAGCTTTTCGTAACAGTCCATGCCCTCGTGACAGTTTTTTAAGTATAGTTCCCGGACCGCGGCCGGGGCGGTTAAAATCTCATAGGGTACCGCAAAATCCGCCTGTCCAGTATAATTGCTGTATTGCAAAGACGCACTCATAAACTTTACTTCATTCTGGTGCCTGGTGATCTGTGCCAGAAAACGCCTGCTTGCCCCCACAACGGCCACAGTGATTACCGCAAATTTTTGGACCGTGGGGTGAGGGAGGCTGCTGATGACCGCCACGGTATTCTCGCTGAATGACTTCTCATAGAGTGCCAGCAGATCATCCATCGTGGCGATCTTATGCCCCCGCTGGGTCAAACGCGCTGCAAAGACCATGTTTTTCTCGGCTTCGGCAACCGCCTGGCAGTTCAATATTTTTACTTCAATTCGGTTGATTGGTATGTCCCTCCTTTACAATGGCTTTCAGTAAGAACAGATAGTTGAGACTGTCTGTGATCTTTTCATTCCATGTACTTATATCATAATCCGTATCATCGTCAAAGCACATGTCATACAAGGAAACAATATGCTTCGCCAGCATCCCGGCAAGGGCGCGTTCCGGTGTGGTGTGCTGCAAAGCTGCTGCCGCCTTAAAAGCTCCCAGCCGGTCCGTATCGTCTCCGGTGTATTCTTTGGTTTTCCGTTGCAGCGTGTCGGCGCAAAACCGCACCTGCTCGTCAAAAACAGCATTGACTTCATTTTGCGTAATGTGACATTCCTCCTTTTTGAAAACAGAAAGCCGGCTACCCTAAAGCATCTTAGAATAGCCGGCAAATAAATGGTTATGTAGTTGTTACAGGGTATTGATCTCTTTTTCCAGTTCCCGGACCGCCGCTATGACAGTATCGAATGTAGGCACATCACCATACAGCATATCCTTCATGGAATCATAATCCGCCTCTAACGCTGCGAACCGGTATTCTGGCGGGATCAGCTTTAAGGTGCCTGACACAGCCTCCGGGTACTTCGCCCATGCCCTGGGATAGAATTTCATTTTGAAATCCACAACCTTTTTAAGCAGGTCGAGCCGGGAGAAAGCGGCTTCTTTTACCGGGGTCAGAGCCATGCGGTACAAATCGTAATAATGCCTGGAATACCGCTGCGGCATTTCCAGATGTTCCGGCCTGTTGGCCTCATGGTGCAGGATCGTAGCTTTTTCCCAGAAAGTCCGCTCTGGGGCAACCGTCAGAATATTCGTTCCTTTCTGCTCGAACACATCAGGGTAATACTCTGCAGCATACGGCGTAATCTCCGCAGACTTTGCCGGCGTCCATGCGGCCAGCGCGCCGATTTCCAGCCGGATCACCTGCAAGGTTCCCGCATTGGTAAACAGTTTTGGGTAGGCAAAAATAACTGTCTGCTTTTCTTCCTCGTCCATGTGAATGTCAGCTTCACGGCCAAGCTCCTGAGATAATCCTTCTTTGATTGCGGGGCAGAAGGTTTCTGCCAGAAAGACCTCCGCCCGTGCATTTGCCTCTTTGTTGAAAGCATCCTGCTTCGTGTTGGAACGTTTCTCCCAGGGCTCGTCTCTGCCATATCCTAAAACCCGCCAGTCCAGAATCAGGTCAATATCTTCGGAAAACCGGCTGATCAGGCGAAAGGCTTTCGACAAGCTGGTACCGCCCTTAAAGGTAATCGAATCTTTCCAGGGGGAACGTTGAAACAGATAATCCAGCGTAAAGCATACCCAAAAATCTTTTTCCACAATGGCATCGTTGAGCCCCATCTTATCTGCTGTGTTACGGAACAACCTCCGCTTATCATTGTCTGAAAATTTTGCAACATGTTTCATCTCTATTGTACCTCCCCGGCAATCTGCCGTATCGCATTGTAAACCCAATCCGTAGATTCTGCCGCCTCTCTTAGCATAGCGGCTTTATCGTCCTCATTCAACCGGGAGCTAAGCGTCTGGATCGTTTTGGAAGTGACATTTGTTTTCCCCAAAGTTTTCAATGCCTGAATCACCAGAACCGTCATATAAGAAAGACCCGTGATCTCCTTATTGGTCCTGTGCTTAAATTCCAGTTTTGTAGAATTCCACTCATAGGTCTTATATGGACCGTCACTGATATAGGACCATACCGCTGTTACCTGCGTGGAAAGCCCTAACAGGTTCAGCGCCGTATTCCCACAGGGAGCAATCGTCCAGTGATAGTTCCGGGCCAGCGCTTTTGCTACTGCCTCCGGGTCCGCCGCTACATATTCTTTCAGCATTTCGCTGTATTCCGGCTTCTCATAAACACCTTTCAAAATCCGCCGGAGCATACCTGCCTGTGTAAGCCGGTTCAGGTTCCGTCTTATGGTTTCCGTATCAGCAATATCAGCAAAATCAGAATTGACAAAAACGGTTCCTTCTGCCGCTGCGCCAATCCGCTCCTGAATCTGCTTGGAATATCCATTTGCCACTTTGCTCACCTCCTTTTGTCCCGAATATTATATATTATTCGGGACAAATTTTCAATAGGCTCCGAGAGTTTTGTTTATAGTATTCCCACGCAGATCAGGATTTATACAGCAATCTCAAAAAAGGAAAGAACCGCTGCCGGCAAGGGGCAGAGCATATACTACTTTTTTGTCCCGTATTTTATATATTATTCGGGACATTTTTAAGCAGAGGGCAGATAAATCCAGTCGTGCATCAGGCACACGCTGGGTTCGTCCTCCCTGGGAACCAGGCGATAGGTACATTCCCCGTACACGGTCCGTTTATCCTCGATCTCCATTTCATAAGCCTTGTAGAAGCGGTATTCGATATTGGAGATAATACATCTAAGCGTCTGCAATGCCTCCCGCTGGGAGGTCACGATCAGATCCCGGTCCACGCTGCGCTGTAGGAACAGCAGCGACTTATAAAGCTGTACCTCTGTGCGGTAGGGCCGGCAGTCCATCGTCTCCAGCCAGTGGCAGAAGGCTACCGGGCCGCTCTCAACCAGTTCCCGCTCCGGGTGGTAATACTCGTAGCAGTCCAGGTTGGCCGTGTTAAGCAAATACAGCATTTCCCTGATCTCATTTTCCGGCATGTCATAGAACCGGAGAAGGGAACGGTACAGGTGTACATAGCCGGGTATTGAAACAATGGTATTCACCATAGAAAAAATCCTCCTTGTAAATGACTGGTGCGGGAGCACATGCCCCCGCACCGGTTTTCACTCTGTTCAGTTGTTTACTTCCACCAGCTTAGCCATGACGATGAAGCGGCTCGCGCCTCCGGGCGTACAGGTGGAAAGGGTCAGCACTTTATCGCTGCTTGTCACCGTGACGTCCGTTTCCACAACGGAACGCTCTGCCATAGCGGTAAGCCAGGTCGTATAAGAGCCGTCATCCTTCCAGCTAAGACGCCAGGGAGAGGTATCGCTGCCGGATTCGGAAGGCTTTGCCACAAACGCTGCGAAAATCTCACAGAGATAACTGCCCTCCGGGGTCACAAGGTACATCTGCTTATGGGTATCAAAGTAGCTCTGTTCGTCATACTCATTCAGGGCGGCGAACATGGAGCCGTCCCGCATGTTATGCCCGTAAATAATGGTGTTTCGGTCAGAAAAATCCGCTTTGTTCTCATAATCCGCGAACAGGCATCCCACCTTATTGTAGGTGCCGTCATACAAGTGGTGCAGGTAATACTCGTTGTCGTCCGCCTGCGTCACCGGGTAGTTGATAACTGTATCGGGAAGGCTGAGCCATCCGATGATGTCCGGCCCGGTCTCCCTTAAAGCCTCAAAGTCTACCACAGGGAGGACCACAGAAGGGTCCTCCTCGGCAGGTTCCGTCTCCGTTGTATCATCCTCCGGCGCTTCGGTCTGCTCCGGCAGCTCTACAAGAGAAGCAAGGTCATCATAGGCGCCGGCACTTTCGGTGTACTGGCAGATGTCGCGAACCATCAGGAAGCCGCCGCCCAGGGCCAGCGCCGCGCAGAGGAAAACCACCGTAATGCCGACAGCCTTTGTCTTTGGCGTGTTCTTGCTGTATTTTCCCTTTTTGAAATAGAGAGCAGCGAACAGCCCGCCGCCGATCACAGCCAGCACAAGAAGCCCGCCGTACAGGAAAATAAAATTATCATCCCCGGTCTGCGGTACTCCCTTATCAGGATTAGAAGGGGTAGAAGGGGTAGAAGGGTTAGACGGATTGGAAGGCGTTTTCGGGTTATCAGGAGTTTCCGGTTCCTCCGGCTTCTCGTTGAAGAACTGAACCGTGGCGGTCTGATCCGCCTTGATCTCCACCGTGGCCGCGTCAGGAATGATATAATTCTTGCTTGCACGGTTGGAAAGCTCGGTTACGGTATAAATACCGACGCGCAGTCCCTTAACCTCGATCACGCCGGATTTCGGTGTGGTGAATGTCTCACAGTAAGAACCGTCCGCGCTCTTGACCTCAATGGCAAAGCCGTCCTTTCGTCCGTCACTGGAATCTTTGGTAATTTTCAGGTTGCCGCGGTATGCCTCATTGGTAAAGCCCCGGCCTGCCTCGCCGTTTTCGATCACAACGGTCTGACCGTCCTCGGTGATCGCAAAATAATAAGCCTTTTCGTCAGGCTGGTAGCCCTCCGGCGCTTTCTTTTCCTTTACGAAATAGCCTTTAGCCAGAAGATCCTCCGCCATGTGGAATCCGCCGTCTGTTTCTTTCAGAGTGCCTACCAGGGTATCTTCGGCATCCAGCTCCTTGTTGCCGTTGATGTCCTCATACAGTTCAAATACCGCGCCGGAGAGGAAGCGCAGGAAGGTATTCTCTTTGTCGCTCTCCACAGAGGAAGGTTCATCCACCGCCTCGGTCTTATGGAGTTGCACCCGTCCGCGGATCAGGGTATCATCCACACGGATTTCGATTGCCTGACCGTCCACACCGATATAAATATGGTGTTCCTCCGGGCTCACTGTATAGAGCGCGGGAGCGGAAATTTCCTTTACGATCCAGTGGCCGTAAGGGATATTCTCAAAGGTAAAGCTGCCATCCTCGCCGGTGGTTACGGTAAGCAGCGCGTTTTCTTCGGTAAATTCCTCGGTGTCCGGCTGAAACAGGCCCATCACCGCGCCGGCCAGCTTCACAGCCTCGCCGCCCTCCGGGTTTTCACCGTATTTCACACCGTCTACACGCCCACGAAGCAGGTCATTGGGAACGGCCTCGCCCTCACCCACAAGAATCTGTACCAGCGCCGCCTCCTGGCCCGCATATTCAAATACTACCGGGTACTCGGTATCGGAAAGGATATAAGCGCTGTTTGTGGTGCGTTCCTTCACATAGTAGCTGCCAAAAGGAAGGTCAGAGGCGAAAGAAGCGTTATAGCCGCCCGCCTCATTTGCAGAAACGGAAACCACTTCCAGAAGGCCGCCAGCCGGGATCACGCTGCCATCCGCAGCCGTCAGGTTATCGGAAGCATACAGTCCAAAAGAAATATCCTTGTATTCCTCATTCATGCCAAGCCCGAACAGCTCGTCCGTTTCCAGTGCTTTGAACAGGCTCACATCCACCTTCTGGCGCTCGTCATAAAGGCCAACGGCGGTCTGTGTCACTTCCACAGTTTCACCCGCATAGGTAAGCTCTACATATTCCGGCTGGGTGTTTAAGACCATCCCCGCCGGCGCCTGGCGTTCCTCCAGGCGGTAGCAGCCCAGGTACAAAAGCCCGCTCTGTGCCGTCCCGTCATCCCCGGTGGTAAGGGTTTCCACAACCATGTCCTTTGCTGCGCGAAGCGTACCGTCGCCGGTATAAATATCCTCGTCGGCGATCACGTCATAGACCGCACCGGGAAGCCCGGCCACTTCATATACCGGCTGATACAGGCCGTCGCTTTCCTGGACGGAAGCGAATACCTCGCCGGTCTTTGTAATGGTGAGCTGACCCTTCTGGGGCATGTTATACTGTGTTACGGTCACAACCGCCTCGCTGCCGTCAATGGTGAACGGTACGGGCTCACTGGAAAGGACATAGCCGTAAGGCGCCGCCACCTCGTAAAGCTCATAATCCCCGGTATGCAGAGGTTCCGGCAGCATGAGCCAGCCTTCGTCCGAAACATAGAAAGTATCAAGGGTTTCCGGATTCGGATAATAGATTTCCTGGGTGACAAATTCCCCGGTAGACAAATCCTTGATCCGGAAACCAGTGCCCGTCATCGGGATAATATTGCCGGTCTCCGCGTCGCATTTCTCCACTTTCAGTCGTGCCGTGATGGTACGATTATTCAGGATATAGCTGTAAGTCTGACCGTTTGCGGAAATAAATACGGTAAAGTCCGGGATAAACGCCTTTCCTTCTTCGCCGGCTACCTGGTGAACCGTATAACGGCCATAAGGCAGCATTTTGGAGGAAGCGAAGCCGTTCCCATCGGTTGTGAGCAAATCACGCTCGCTTTCCTTCGCCGCGTCATAGCTGCCCGCCGCCTTCAGGTAGATTTCAAAGACAGCCCCGGCCTCCGGGCGCTCGATCACGCCCTCATTTGGTTCGTCCGTATTTTCATCCTCGGACACATCCGGGTCCAGGTCGTCCGTATGCTTTACAAGCTGGATATTGCCATAGATCACGGTTTCCGTAACCTGGTTCTCCGTGGTGTTCAGTTCCACTTCGTACAGCGTCGGGGAAGCGCCCACCTCATAGACCATATCATTTAAGAGATAGCCGGTGCTGGGATCAATTTCCCGTACCGTCCAGCTATCGCCACAGACATAGTAGCGGGTCATAAAGCTGCCGTCCGGTCCGGTGGTATAGGTATCTACCAGATCACCGTTATTGAACAGGCCGTAAGTCGCACCCGCAAGGGTAGCATCACCCTGGGCGGTTCCGGTGTCCGCATCGCTCTTAATCACATGGACACGGAATTTCTTCAGGATATTGCTGAAATGGACGGAGGCCGTCTGACCGCTCTCAACCGTCACATACTGCGGGGAAGGGGTCACATAGCGGTCCACCGGCAGCTCCTTCACCAGATAGGTGCCGGGCAGCAGCTTTTCTTTGATCTGCCCGTTTTCTCCGGTAGTTACAGTTTCATCCACTTTATTTCCCAGAATGTCCGTGCCAGAGATATGGAAAGGAATCTCGGACACAATGCCGTCCTCACTGGTCTTGACAATCTTTGCGGTGCCGTAGGTCTCGGTCTTGATCTTCACAAAAAAGGAAACCGGGTCGCTGGCGCCGGTCATCATGGTCTGGTAGCCCGGCCTGCCCCAGATCAGCATGTCATTGGCAACCGGAATATCCTTTCGGAATTCAAAGGCGACAGGGTTCATAATCATGTTCTTGCTGGTGAACGTGTACTTGTTCCCGTTTCTTGTGACGGAAACGCCGCTGCCTTTCAAGGTTTCCAGATTGATTTTCAAGTTATTGGTGTCAGTGACAGTCAGGGTATAGACTTTTTTCTCCGTGTCCCATTTCAGTTCCAGCTCCGGGGCTTCGCTTTTCTTCGTGGAAGTAAAAGAGGGAACCTTGGAATGGGAAGCAACCTGTGAAAGAATCCAGTGATAGGCTTTTTCCGCAGGACGTCCGGCAATCACGCTGAAATACTGGTCTGCGGAAGCGTGCCCGTTCCCGTGCCGGCTGTAAGGGTCGCTCCGAAGCTGCTGCTGATACTCCCAGAGGATGATCTGTGTCGCCATTTTATAATCGTCCTCGTTAATGCCAGATACAGGAAGGGAGGCGCCGGGCTTCCAGCCGTAGATCGCCGTCAGGGTAATGCCCCGGCGTGCTTCTGCGGGAAGAAGGTTTAAGTAATTGCTATTCGTACCGCTTTCCGATGTATAGGTATTGTCAGAAGTGTTATAGGCAATGCCGCTTTCCACACAATATACCTGCTGGCTGCTCCCATCCGAAGCTGTCAGCATGTAATGCCGGTAGGCGTTGCCCCCGGAGCTGGTACGCACATCCATCGTTCCGTCAGAATTGTAAACAAGGTAGGTATAAGACGCCGGGCTGTAATAATGCTGCCCGTCAGACCCCACATACTGATCGCCCAGCCAGGAGCTTGCTTTCTGTCCCGGCGAAAACGCAAACGCCTGAGTAGGGATCAGCCCCAAGACACATACTGCACAAAGCAGAAATGCCAGCAGCCGCTTTACACCGCTGCGGTAATGGATTGTTGTTTTCTCCATGAAATATCCTCGCTTTCTTAAAATAGTAAGGGACAGCTTTATTCGCTGTCCCTGTCGTCAAAATCGTCCTCGGAGAGATATTCCGGCTTTCCATAGGCTTCATCTGGGTCAAAGCCTTCGCCGTACCCGTCATCCTCGAAATCCTCGTCATCCTCCGCCTGTTGTTTCGGACGGACGATCTTCACATAATAGCCAACGCCGCCAACGGCAAGGAGGGCCACAATGATAAAAATAATCGTGCCAGCGCTGCCATTGTCCTTTTTCGGCTGTTCGGTCTGTGCGGGTTCCTCTGTCTCCGCAGGTTTTTCCTTTCCGGTGCAGCCCTTCAGGTCGTTCTTGCAGACCGGGCAGGCGGTATTGACTTTTCCGGCCTCGCATTTCTCCGTACAGGTGCAGACCTCCGCAGCCGGGATCACGCTCACGCTGCCGTCGCCCTTTTCCGCCAGGGCCATCAAATCAGCTTCGGTAACGCCGTTCAGGAAATAGACGTTGTTATCGTCCCTTTTTCCGTCAATAATCAGATAGAATACATTTCCGGCTTCGGTGGTAATCGTATAAAACTGCTTATCGTCACCCTCGCCGGTAGCTTCATCCAGAACCGTTCCGGTACCTTCCGGGGTAAATGCGCCCTCCGGGATAGAAGAAGTAGTTTCCGTTTCCTCCTGGGAATTGGAGCTATTTCCATTTCCGTTTGTGCCGGACGCTGCATTGCTGCCGGCATTATTGCCCGTGTTCGTACCTGCATTAGAGCCATTCCCGGAATTGCCGCTTTGGGCGCTGTTGTTTGTACTTCCGGAAGAAGCCGCCTGAGCCTGTACCGGTTTTACAGATGGCGTACTGCTCTGGGCCTGCTGTACTGTGGCAGAAGGTTTTTCCGTAGGTGCCGGTTCCTTGTAATAGGGATTCTCAAACTTCATGGTCTTTGAGCGGTTCCCGGCGTAATCCTGGGCATACACACTCACCTGTTTTTCCGTGCCGGCATAGTCCTTTAAGGCAACGGAAGCCGCCCCATTGGTTAAAGAATTGATACGATTCCCGTCTACAAAAACCGCCTCCACGCCGGAATGATCGTCGCTGCTTTCTATTTTCAGCGTACCGCCGTCCAGAGAAGCCGCAAGCTCCGGCGGTGTGGTATCTTTGTCCCCGGCAGCATAAGCCGTCAGGGGCAAAGCGATGGCGCTTATGACAAGCACAAGCGCCAGTAGCAGAGAGATTTTTTTAGTCCTCATTCATGTCCTCCTGTTTCTTAAGCGGGCCATCCCCGGACGGAGCGGCCTGCTGCGATTTCAGAAATTCGGCCAACTGCTGGGGCGTCAGATGAAAGCTGCGGGCAATCGCCACATAGTCGGTGTTCTCCAGCTCCGTTTTCTGTTTTTCCAGGTCGCGGAGCCTGGCCTGCATCTCCGCAATCTTGTTTTTCGTCTTGTCGATCTCTTTCTCCAGTTTTTCAATCTTAGGGTTCAATTTATTACCTCCAATCTGTCAGGGCAGACGCCCAAATGTATAAAAGTGCTGCTGCCAGTAGCTTGTGTTGATGTTCGCGTAGGAGATCGGGTCCCCGCAATGGATCATCATCCCGTTACCCACATAGATTCCCACATGGCTTGCGCCGCTGGTATTGTAAGTCCCCTGGAAGAAGATCAGGTCGCCGGGCCTTGCATCGGCGCTTGATACAGGCGTACACACGCTTAAAAGCCCGTCTGCGGTCAGGCGTCCGAAATTCCAGCCCACGCCGCAATGATTGACTACCCAGGAAACATAGCCGGAACAGTCAAAGGAAGTGGAAGGGCTTGCGCCGCCCCACACATACGGATAGCCTAAATACTTTTCAGCCTCCGCAAGCATAGCCGCAAATTTTTCATCCGCAAGGGCCTCCGGTGGAACATCATAGTCAAAATAGTTCCCTCCGCCGCCTGCGCCTGCTGCCGGCAGATGCCGCTCGCTGGTATCGCCGGTATCGGCAAAATATAAGGGGTTTAGATACTGTCCGTCAACCAATACCTCCAGGTGCAGGTGCGGCCCGGTGGAGTTTCCGGTGCTGCCGACCTTTGCGATCACATCCCCGGCCTTTACCTCCTGTCCGGCAGATACTAAGATTTGTGAACAGTGGCCGTATTTGGTGGTAAGGGAGTGCCCCTCGTAAGCCTCGCCCTCAATGGCGACGCACAGGCCATAGCCGCCCGCATTTCCTGCCAGCGTGACCGTACCGTCATGCCCGGCCAAAATCTCCGTGCCCTGGGGCATCCCGATGTCAACGCCGGTATGGTAGTTCTTTTCCCCGCTGATCGGGTGTACCCGGTAGCCGTAGTAGCTGGTGACATAGGGCAGCCAGTTGGTGCCAAACACATTTTTCACATACTGCCGGTTTCCTTTGGTCTGCAATAAAATCTCGCAGATTTCTTTCTGGTCTGCGTCCATGCGTGAAACCACCAGGTTTTCAAGCGGCATGGAAGCAAGCGTTACATTTAAGATGTGCCACTCATAAGGCACTTTTTCTTCGGTTTCCTCGCCGGTCTCCGGGTCAATGCTTGTTTCTGTCCGGTAGCGGATTTCCGTTTCCTCCGTGAAGGATAGGGAATACTGCCCGTTAAAAAGCTCGCGGAGGACGCTCTCAATCTGTGCATAGGTGAAATCCTGATACGCAGAGGTGAGATACCCCATTAAAACATAAGGATCATGCTCAATGGGGCCGATATTATAGCGGTACTCGTCATAACCGGGCCGGTCCGATTCCACACGGTTGATCTGCATCTGCAGGTCCGTTTCCCACTCGGTATATATAAGCTCCGCATTGTTGATGTCCGCATCGTCCGCCAGATAAGTAGAGGCAGCAAGGCT
>NZ_JBQIOP010000047.1:0-30288 GCF_056822245.1 Petralouisia sp.
CCGGAATACTGTGGAATTCAGAAAAAGAAGAAATGAGCTGTTATGGAAGCATTACCATAGCAGCTCATTTTTTACAATACGGTTTCTTTTGCATCGCTTACAGTCTTGTCGGCTCTGCGTCTATGCGTCTGGCTCTTTTTTATACAAATTTTTAATAACTGTTACCTGTAAATCTTTTGCGTTAATCAAGCTTTCCTGTTTACATTTCGGACAGTAAAGAGGGAAATTTTTTAATTCTGTATCTGCCCGTATCTGTAATCTTGTTTTGCTCCCGCAAACAGGACAATGTACCCATTCTATTCTTTTCATTATAGACCTCATTCCTTGCAATTACGAAAACGCAAAAAGGATAAAATACCAATAGGACAAAAATAAACGCACCAAAACTCCAATACAGCTATACCTATCCACGTCAGACTATCCGTTTTGAATACTCCGAGCATAGGAATAATCAAACAAGAGATAAAAAACACGCCATGTACCATGAGCAGATATTTCAGCCATTTATCTATCTTTCTCTGTGGTTTTATCGTCAATCCGGCAAATAGTGTAGCTAATGACATAACCCCGTAACCTAACAGGTCATAGTTAAATAGCAATCCATATTGCTGAAAATCAAGAAGTGCAACAGCTTGCTGTGTTAAATCATCTAATCGTACAGTTGTTAGCTGAGCAAAATAAACTAACAAAATAATAGCTGCGTATA
Source organism: Petralouisia sp. (assembly GCF_056822245.1). Lineage (NCBI taxonomy): Bacteria > Bacillati > Bacillota > Clostridia > Lachnospirales > Lachnospiraceae > Petralouisia > Petralouisia sp. Next base: position 707 of record NZ_JBQIOP010000047.1, read on the forward strand.
TGACGGAAAAGGCTACTGAAACACAACCCGCTAATTTTACTTCCTTTTCAGCAAAGTGGGCATATCCACATACCATAGCTACAAAACTGAATGCAATGAACATAGAGAAAAAGTAGCTGCCATAATCAAAGTCAAATAGCATAGACATAGCAAAACAGATTACCGCAATGAAATTAACACAAGAGCTATACACGCCTATTTTCTTATTCATCAATCTGCACCGTTCCTTTATAAAGAATACCAACCAATTTATTGATATATGTTGCCCTATCCTCGGTTTTCGTAAAATCATACCCCAATAATTGTTTGATTGTCTCACTTCCTAAAAATGCCGCCTGCATTGCAACAGTAAGAATAAATACAAACATGGATTTATCCTCATTTGAAATATCATTTCTCAAAGACAGCGAAAAGCCCCGTTGTGTAAGTACAGAATTACAGTTTTCCGTATAATTTTGTAAATCACCCAAAATAGAAATACGTGAAATAGCAGAATGTTCAAACAGAAAATTGAAAACATTAGTAGCACAATCCATTAAGCGTTCTTTATCTGTTTCATATTGGTTCGTCATTTGAAATTCTGTAACTACTTTTCCGATAATGCGCTGCACACATTCCGTTATCAATTTTTCTTTACTACCAAAGTGATAGTTGATTAAACCTAATCCAACATCTGCTTTTGTGGCAATCATACGGGCGGTTATGTCCTTAATGTTGCCGTTATGTTTTTCAATCAATTCCGTTGTAACTTCAATAATGCGATTTTTTACATTGGCATTTTTATCCATAGCAATATTCCTTTCTTGAACAACGTTCAAATATATTGTATTGAACATTGTTCTAAAAGTCAATAGATTTTATGAATTTACTCCATTTTTTACCATTACGAGAAAACGGAATAGCGATAAATTGTTCTATTTTGTCCAATAATAAAATTTTATGAAAGAAAGGAAAGAGGGATTCCGTAGCAGTCGGCATTGTGGGAATGTGTATAACTGGCTATCTCATGGAATTGTGGGTAACTCTGTTTGCAGGACGTGGGAAAGCTGCCCTTTAGCTTTTCCATGTGCTGTGAATAGAGTTATCCATGATTCCATAGCCTGTTATGCACATTTCCATAATGCTTGTCTTTGGTTTCTTTGGTTTGGAATAGTGTGGTGCTGGCGGTCTATCTCTTGTTTTCGGTTGCTTGCTTCTTTACCGTACATGAGCATTTGGATGTGAACTCCAGCAGTTCCCCTTTGGGGAGGGAGAATGTTTCAAACCCAAGCTGCCTGTTCCCTAAATACAATTCGTTGATTACTACTAATTTCCTGCACATATCCTTATCCTCCTGCTTTCTGTCTTTCCCGCTTTTTGTTTTTCCTGTCCCTTACATTTACAATCATAACGCTGGGATATTGCGGTGCATAGACGTGGAAATAGACGGTGTTGCGCCATTGCTTTTAGTGAGTCTGCACGAAAAAAAGGCCATGCATTCCCTTCCGTGGAAAGCACAGCCCAAAAACCTTATTGATAAGGGATCACTATTTTTACTTTTTCCGATAAACCATCCCTATCTTTCTCCATCCCCTTATCCCACATACCCCCCCTATGGCTTTGTAATTTGCCCAAATTCCCCCTTTTCCCCTTATCCCCCTACATTTCCCTACCTATTCAAAAATCCCCTTATTTTCCAGTTTGTTCTATCCCGTACCATACCCATTCCCTTAAAACAAACAGCCAGAAACCCTATCCCCATATATACCGGGATGCCTTTCAAATATCCCCCTGCATACGTCCCGAAAAAATCTGTTGGAATTTTGTTGGCCCGCCCCTGTATTTTACCCCCATGCATACACTCCCAGAAACGCAAAAAAAGGCCGGAAACCCTTGATTTTAAAGGCTTCCGGCACCCCTGCCAAGAATCGATGCGACAGGATTTGAACCTGCGACCTCTGCGTCCCGAACGCAGCGCTCTACCAAGCTGAGCCACGCATCGACATCACTATGGCATAATAACATAATTTTTATAGTTTGTCAATGACTCAATGTTACAAAATTTAGAAAAATCTGTTATTGTACTAAATTTCCAGAGGAAATACAGTCTTTACAGTTATTCTTCCTGCAATTCCTCTGGAAAACTGGTTCATTTTGTAACCTTAGAGCGTGTTTGAAAAATCATTCCCGCCATCTGTATCCCCCACTTAGTGTGATATTTGCGCCAAATTCAGGTTATATAGCCTGCTATGCGCTCTTCATTTGTCACAAATCTCCTGCTAAGTGGAGCATATTACTCCAGCGGTTAAATATCGACGGAGTAATACAAACAGGGCAGCTACTCTTTTTCCTCCATCACGCTCATATAAGCAGGACGGATAATTTTATTCATTCCGATCAGTTCTTCCATCCGGTGGGCGCTCCATCCCACAATCCGGGCAATGGCAAAAATTGCAGTGTACAGTTCCTGGGGAATGCCCAGCATCTCGTATACAAATCCGCTGTAGAAGTCCACATTGGGGCTGACGCCTTTAAAAATCTTCCGTTTGCCGGCAATCAGTTTGGGAGCCAGTTCTTCAATGCTGTTATATAAGAACATATCGTCTCCACGTCCTTTTGCTCCGGCCAGTTTTTCCACGTAGCTTTTAAAAACCCGTTCCCTGGGATCGGAAAGAGAGTATACCGCATGGCCCATACCATAAATCAATCCTTTATGGTCAAAGGTTTCTCCTGCAAGAATTTTGGCGAGGTATGCTTCTATTTCATCTTTGTCATGAACATCCTTAATATTCTCCCGGATATTCGCCATCATCTCCATTACTTTGATGTTTGCGCCGCCGTGCTTTGGCCCTTTCAGGGAGGACATGGCAGCAGCAATGGAAGAGTAAGTGTCTGAACCGGAAGAAGTCACCACTCTGGTGGTAAAAGTAGAGTTATTTCCTCCGCCGTGCTCCATATGCAGAAGCAAAGCTACGTCCAGAACCTTTGCCTCCAGTTTGCTGTACTGTTTATCCGGGCGCAGCATCATCAAAAGATTCTCTGCGGTGGAAAGCTCCGGCTCCGGCCTGTGTATGTACATACTGTCATCATTTTCATAGTGGTTGTACGCATGGTATCCATATACCGCAAGCATGGGGAAAATACTGATTAACTCGATACACTGCCGCAGACTGTTGCTGATTACATCCGGTGAATTCATCTGACCGTCATAAGAAGCCAGTGTCAGAATACTTCTTGTCATCGAATTCATAATATCCCTGGTGGGCGCTTTCATGATGACATCCCTGGTAAAATTGGTGGGAAGTGTCCTGCAATTAGCCATAATTTTGCAGAATTCACAGAGTTCTTCTTCCTTCGGCATTTCTCCAAACAGCAGAAGGTATGCTGTTTTCTCAAAACCGAACCCATTTTCGCCCATCTGCCGCACCAGATTCTGCACATTGTAGCCGCGGTACCACAACTGGCCGTCGCAGGGCGTCTTTACGCCGTTCACATCTTCAAAAGAAACAATTTTAGAAATTGTTGTAAGCCCAGTCAGGACGCCTTTCCCGTTCATGTCACGAAGTCCGCGGTTTACCCCGTATTCTTCAAATAATGCATCCGAAATGCTGTCATTCTTTCTGCAGACTGATTCCTGCTTCATGGCATAATTCATCAATTCATTTTCATTTCTCATAGATTTCATCCCTCCTAAGCCTGAAATATCAATAGTTTCACAGCAGAATCCTTCTGTCCTGAAACATGGTTGATTGTTTAATTTTAAACTATATTATCATAAAATAAATACTCTGCCAACTGATTTTAGAAAGATTTAAGAATTTTTGATAACATTTATGAGTTTACCTGAACAATAATCCAGGAAAACTCATAAATGCTGCGCAGACATGGTGTTCTGTCAGGAATTACGCAGGGCGTTTCTGATATTTTGATTTACTTTTTGGGAAACCTGAAACAGCACCTTCCGTTCCTCTTCGGTGACTCCCTCTAAAATCATGTTATACATCTGGTTTCGCAGCTCCGTTGCCTGTGCGATAATTTCAATCGCCTGTTCCGTCAGTACAAGATGCACACACCGCCGATCCTCTTCATCCTGAACGGTATGGATCAGATCCTGCTTCACCATCCGATCCACCGACTGGGAAATATGCCCTTTGTTAAATAAGTTCAGGCTGCAGATATCCTTTGACGTATTGCGCTCCCCGGACTTGTAAAGAAAATACAGAATATCAATATCGATTTTCCGCAGATGATATTTTTCACGCAATGTTTCGATTTTCCGGTTATATAATGTTTGAAACTGAGTTCCCTGCAATAACCCTTCCAGCATCCAGTCCATCGATACCACCTCATACTTCATTTTTAATTGAATATACCACTTGTCCCGCTAAAATTCAAGCAGTATATTCCAGACCATTACAAACAGCAGAAGCGTCAGGCCGATTCCTGTAAATACCATTGCCAACCCCCAGAGATCCGCCAGAAAACCAGCCAGGGGAAACATAAGAATCATGGCAACGGAAAAGAACATACTGTCCACAGAAATCAGGGTCGCCCGCTGTTCGGAAGGGATTAACTGATTCAGCGCTTCCGATTGTATGGGATAAAGAGCCGAATTAAAAAATCCTGCCGCCGCAAAGGCCGGCGCAGACAGCAATGCATTCTGAAATCCATAACACAAAATCGCAGTGCCTATGGCAAAAGCCGCAACGTTTTTTGTACGCTTTCTGAATTTCCGGTAAATCTTTTCGCTCATTGCCGCGCCCAGACAGGATACAAGACTCACCGCCAGTAAAATCAGGCTGATGGAAGTTTTATTGTATCCTAATTCAAAATAATACTGCTGGCTGTAGAAAAATAATAATGTTTCCGCTGCAAAAACCACCGAATAGTATACAATAATTTTCATAATCCGGGAATCCGATTTCAAAATTCCGAAACTGGCCTTAAAATGCAGGCAGATCATATGGCGGATACTTTCCTGACGCTTTGCCGCGCCAGTGCAGGGAGGCTCTGACATCAAAAGCACCGGCAGCAGCGATGAAACCGCAATCACCAGGCAGACGCTGTAACACCAGAAGTAAGAATAGTCTGCCAGTACGCCTCCCAGCACTGTGGCCAGTCCCTGGGACACCTCTATGATGATATTCAATTTTCCATACACTTTCAGATACTGCTCTTCCTGGCCGATAGACCGCATACTGTCATACACCAGAGCTTCTTCTGACCCGGAATTCAGGTTATTCCCCAATGCCTGTATCGCAAAACTTACCGCAAACAGCCCGAAACTTTTCGAAAACAGCATAATCACGCAGGAGCAGGCGGTACAGATCCTGCTTAAAATCATGCTTCTTTTTCTGCCCAGCAAATCCGCCGCTGCACCGGAAGGGATTTCGCACAGAATGCTGGTTGCGTGATAGATGCCTTCAATGACGCCGATTTCAGCCAGATTCAGCCCGCAGTAGGAAAGATACAGCACCCAGACCACGCTCTGCATATTCAGATTGGTGAGAAAGGCGCTGATATAGTCTAAAGGAAGATTTCTTTTCAATTTTTTTTCTAATTTTAAGTCCATGTGTAATTCCTCTCGTTTTCCATAATAACTGACAATAGAAAAACAGCCTGACACAACGATTGGTTTGTCAAACTGTCTTGAGGATTACTGTATTTTTAACCTGAACATAGAAAGGCGCTTTACAAAAGTTCCGCCGATCATCAGATTACAAAGGCGAAAACTTCCTGGTAAGTGCCTGAAAATAGGCGCAGTAATCCCGTGAACTGGAATTATTGCATGTTTTCGACGCCGCGCTGCTGCTGCAGATTGGCACATAACCAAGCCCGTTCATTCTGCGCTCTCCTTTCAAAATATGTTTAAGTATACCACTCAGAACTCTGTTTTGCAAGGCAGAATTTTGGCGGCGATGCACTTTATGGCTCCATCTGCATCATTAATCCCACCAGAAATACCACACAGTTGAACCTTTAAGTCCCGCCGCCAGTTCTGACAGCTTGCCGCTGCTGGTGCCCTGATCCACTCTGTCGCTGCAGAAGGAATAATGCTCCTTGGCCGCTTCCATGGGGTCTGTTCCATTCAAACCCTGGGGAGCGTAGAATTCCATCACATCTGAAGTAAATGCGGCCGGAACCGCCCCATATTTTTCATACCAGTATTTGCAAATGGAAATCATATCCTCCGGCCCGGGACACTCGTTCCATCCGCCCATGGGCAGATATCCGATGATTTCCCAGGGATTTTTAACAGGAATTTCCAAAAGCAGCGTGTCTGCCGCCAACATTCCGTCATGGAAGGAAATAAATCCGGAAAAACTGCTGACCGTTTCTCCCTCTGTTTCATTCCCCAGGAATTCTTCTGAAGGAATTCCTTCCATATATTCCATAGAGTTCTGAAAATATTCTTCTAAGATTTCTTTGCCGTTGTCTTTACAGCCGGAAATAATCTCTGCTCTGTCATAATCTTCTGCCACAATTTCCGTCAGCCATTCCACGCTTTGTTCCTCCAGTAAAAAAATTGCCGGATAAAACCCTTCTTCCTTTCCTCTTTCAAAGGCTGCTTTGTAGGCCTGTTCCACCAACTGCGGGTCTGAGCCTTTTTCAAATACCTGGTATTGACATTGAAAACTTTCTGCTATTTGGCTGGTTGATTTTTCCATTTTCTTTTCCTCCTGTAAATGTATGGCAGTGTCAGCTTTATATATTTAACCGCCGGAGTAATATTTTTATTTCTGCCTTCAATTTTCCGGGTAGTCTTTATCCTTCCAGTACCACCATTTTAATTTTTCCGGCTCAGGCTGCTCATGTTCTGCATAATATACGGCGCAGCGGTACACATACAGGACGCACCGGTCGTCCTGAAATCCTTTTTTCAGGCAATCCAGATGGTACAGCTCCTCAGGGTTTCTTCCCTTCAGGTCTGCAATGCACTGAATTCCGATATTGTGCAAATGCTGCTCCATATTTTTCCCGACTCCGGGGATTTTTCTCAAGTCACTCATTATTTTCCCTCCAGTTTATTGGATTTAGCCGCTGTCAGCCCGTAGCTTTCATCTATCAGGCTTCGTATTTCATTTTCCGGTACGCTGCCGTCCAGCCGGACGCTGATCCAGTTTTCTTTGTTCATGTGATAGGCCGGATGATATCCTTCCCGCGTCCGCAGGGAACCAATAAGCGCAGGATCACATTTGACATTCATTATTTGTACTGTTCCCTCATCCAAAAGTCCCAGCTTCTCCCGGGAGACTTCCATGATAAGGGCATACCATTTTTGATTGTTCCTGTGCCGCAGCACTGCGTTCTGATCTGCCCAGGGGTAATCCGGCAGCGTGTGATACCGCTGCTTTACGTAGGAAAAAACCTGCTGTCTGTCCATAGCCCTGACGCCCCCTTTCCAAGAGCCCATGAAGTAATATATTATCAGTATACTTAAAAAACGGCGTTAAGACAAGGAGTTTCATTGCTGTGTTTTACCGGTATCTGTCCTTTAACCGTAAAAATAATCGTGCTTTAGCAAACTTTTCTTATTTTAATGCAGCAAAAAAGCAGCCGGAACATGGCATTTACACATAATATATGGTTGTAATCCCTGTAGAATCACAATTATATATTATGGAAATCTGCCATCTTCCGGCCGCCTTACGTTAAGGTATGTTATGCAAATCTAACCCAGCCTTTTGTAGACGTCGATTAATTCCTCGGCCATAATGCGGAATGTCTCTGCGCTCATCAGCTGATCTTCCGCATGCATCAGGATCAGTCCCGCCTCTTTCAGTTCTCCGCCTGCATCCAGGGCCAGCAGGTCTGCATGAATGTGGTGCCCTTCGGTAAAAGCATCATCTCCCTGTTTGATCTGCTCTTTGGCTTCTTCAAATTCGCCTTTTTTGGCGCACTGCACAGCGTTGATAAAACATGACCGTGCTGTTCCCACATATGTAATAATTCCAAAACATGCTGTTTCAAATGCTTCTGACATTTTTTTCACTCCTTTACCAGTCCTCATCTGCTTCCTGTTGTTCTTCTGCTTCTTTCACAAGATTCAGCTTATCTACTCTGCGTACAAAAGGAAAATACAACAGGAACGAAATAATAAATATAATTAGCTGCAAAAGTGCGGTTCGCCAGCCGCCGATCAAAAATCCAGATATAATGGGCGGACAGGTCCAGGGAACCTGTGTGGCCCCATAAAGGGGACAGAGCCCGGTATAAAGGGCTGCATACTGCAGCACGCATGAAATCACCGGCATGGCGATAAATGGAAAGGCCAGCATCGGGTTCATCACGATGGGAATGCCAAACAGAATCGGTTCATTGATATTAAACAATGCCGGTACAAGCTCCAGCCGTCCCAGTGTTTTCAGCTGCTTGGATTTGGCCAGGGCAAACATATAGATCACAAGCCCGATGGTAATTCCTGCGCCTGTGGTATTGATAAATTGATCAAAAAACTGCATGGTTACAATATGTCCCCCGTTTTTTACGGTCAGTTCAATGCCCTGTTCCACCAAAGCCTGATTTTCAAGGCTGTTCGCCTGAAGGATACCTGTCATAATACCGCCCACGATGGTTGAACCGTGCACTCCGAAAAACCATAAAAACGGTGTTAAAAAGCACATCAGAACTGCGCCGCCGATGGAATCCGTCATGCTCTGAAGAGGGGTCTGAATTACATTGTAGATGGCTTCCATAGCGGTGGTGTGAAAGCCCATGGAAAAAATTCCGTGTACAATGGTTGCTCCCAGTACAATAACCGCTCCCGGAATTAACGCTGAAAATGCGTTGGATACGCCGTCGGGAACCCCTGCGGGCATTTTAATCCTGATATTCCGTTTCAGGAACCAACAGTATACAAATCCTACGATAAGCCCGACAATAATCGCTCCCACCATTCCCTGGCCTGCGGTCCAGCCTTTATTGATAATGCCGCCCACTACGTCTCCGCTCTCTGTCACAATAGAAGCCGGCGTCATCATAATAAATACACCCAGGGCTACAATGGCTCCGCTTAAGGGTTCCTGGCCTTCCAGCTTTATATAGTTATAAGAAATACCAAGAACTGCTATCATGGCGCTGATATTGAAGGTTGCGCCGTTGGCCTGCTCCAGCACTGCTTTGATTCCTGTCTGCTCCAGAACATCCACCACTGCCTGAATGGGAAAGTTGGTAATAATCAGAAATACAGAGCCTACGATTAACAGCGGCATGGAATACACCATACCATCTTTGATGGCCTGTATGCCCTTCATGTTAATAAACGCCATAATCCTGGGGATTATTTTTTCATTCATTAGTTTTTCCATTTCTCATTTCCTCCGACATTCCTGAATCTTCTTACTTGCCTGACGCCAGTTGAAACGCAAACTTCAGAACATTCATCCCATTGCACATTCCATAATCTGCCATTGGTATTACGTCCACAGGCACGCCTTTCCCGCCGCAGATCTCTTTTGCCTTGGAAAGCTGATAACCGACCTGAGGCCCTAAAAGCGCCACATCCGCTTCTCCGATCAGCCGTTCCATGTCAAGGATTGGATATGCCTTGATATCCACCTCTTTTCCTTTTTCCTTTGCCGCCTCTTCCATTTTTTTCACCAACAGGCTCGTTGACATTCCATTTGCGCAAAACAATCTTATTCTCAGCATATTTGCTCCCTCCTGCCATTGATAGTTATAAAATTTCTCCGTTGCTTTCAATTACTTTCCGGTACCATTCAAAAGAATCTTTCCGAATTCTCTTTAAAGTGCCGGTTCCCTGATTGTCTTTGTCCACATAGATAAAGCCATAGCGTTTTTCCATCTCGCCGGTTCCTGCGCTTATCAAATCAATGCATCCCCAGGGCGTATATCCCAGGACAGGAACTCCATCCAGAACCATCGCTTTTTTCATTTCTTCAATATGCTTCCTGAGATAATCCACCCGGTAACTGTCATGTATCTCCCCATGCTCCAGCTTGTCGTAAGCCCCAAATCCGTTTTCCACAATAAATATGGGTTTGTGATACCTCTGATGCAGCAGATTCAGGGAATACCGGAGACCCTGAGGATCAATCTGCCATCCCCAGTCGCTTTTTTGCACGTATGGGTTGCGGGCAAGATAAATGCCTTCTGCCGCCTTGACACTGTCCTCTGTCGGAACACTGCTGATGGCGCCGCTCATATAATAACTGATACCAATATAATCCACGCATCCTTCCCGGAGGCTTTGTTTGTCATCCTCTGTAATGTCAAGGCAGATGTGGTTCTCTCTGCGGAAGGCTTCCATATAAGCAGGATATTCTCCAAACACATGCAGGTCCCCATAATAATACAAACGATGCTCCATCGCAATCTGTGCCGCAATCTCATCCTGAGGAGAACAGGTTCTTGGATAAAAGGGAACCATAGCAAGCATACATCCAATTTGGAACTCAGGATTAATCTCATGTCCGATTTTCACCGCCTTGGCGCTGGCTACCATCTCATAGTGTACGGCCTGCTGAAGCACTGTCTGTATATCTTCTTCCTTTTCATAAAGAATTCCTGAATTGGTCCAGCCGCCCCATGCGTTCTGGACACTGGACTGGTTATTGATCTCATTAAAGGTCATCCAGTATTTTACTTTATCTTTATAGCGTTTCATAACTGTTTCAGCAAACTTGACAAAAAATCCGATGAGTCTGCGGTCCCGCCAGCCGCCGTAATTTTCCACAAGATGATAAGGCATCTCAAAATGGCTTAATGTGATCACCGGCTCTATCTTGTATTTCAGCAGTTCATCAAACAGATTATCATAAAATTGAAGCCCTTCCTCATTGGGTTCGCTCTCGTCTCCATTTGGAAAAATTCTCGTCCATGCAATGGAGGTCCGAAAACATTTAAATCCCATCTCGGCAAACAACCGGATATCCTCCGGGTATCTTGTGTAGAAATCAATGGCTTCATGGTTGGGATAATAGCGGTCTTTTAATATCCCTTTCGTAATTTCCCGGTCTGTTCCGTTGGCTCCGGCAGTCATGACGTCTGCAATGGATATCCCTTTTCCCCCTTTGTCATATGCTCCCTCCAGCTGATGGGCAGCCGCTGCGCCGCCCCATAAAAAATCATGTGGAAACTTTTGATTCATGCCCTCCTACTCTCCTTATTTTAATTTGTGCTCTGGTTTCCCACCCGGTCAGAAAGCAGATAACTGCAAAAACTGATTTTGGGCCGGATGGAGTATGAAGTTCCACATGAGCGCTCATGTTCTATGGAAATAGTATCATATATCCTTGTCTTTTCAATTGTTTTTCATGATTTTGACATATATTTGATCAAATGAAATTTGTTACATAAAAAAAACAGACACAAAATGCATCTGTTTTTCCGATGAACGCAAAAGAGTTCTTTATTTTAAAAATTTCTGTATTCGGGCAGTCAGCTTTTCCAACAAATATACCGTCGGAATCTGTGACACTGGCTCCAGTTCTCCGTTTCCAAAGTCTCTGGAAACTTCAGGCATATAACAGGGAAAAATAATATCCGATATCTGTGCAGCCGGACATTGTTCCGCATTGGTTATGCTGATCAAGGCTGCCCCTGCCTTTTTATAGCTGTTCATCCCGGAGATAATTTCTTCACTGTCTCCCTGGGAGGACAGGATCAGGACTGCAGTTTTGGTTTCTCCGCCCGGGCAGACTGCTTTGCATCCTCTCTCTGCTAAGAAAGCCGCTTTGCCGATGCTGCTGAACAGATATGCGCCGTAGCGGATCAGCATGCCGCTGCCTCCGTCTCCGGACAGAATAATCTGATCTGCATTTGCGCAAAGTTCAGCCGCCTGAAAGAGTTTTTCTGCAAAGGCAGGATCGTCTGCAGAAGAATTGATATACTGGACTGCCGGAACAACATCAAAATTTTCGTCTTTGCTCTGGGCGCCGGCAGCCTGTCTGAGACGGTATTTCAGTTCCGTGTAGCCGCTGCAGCCTACTTTTTCACAGAACCGGAGGACGGTTGTTGTGGAAACGCCCACTTCGCCTGCAAGCTGCCGGATATTCATCTCATACGCCGTATTTAGATGAGAAGCGATAAAATTATAAACCCGGAATTCTCCCGGGTTCATCCCCTTGAGCTGTTCATAAGAGAAAAGTCCCATGGCAGATCCTCCGTTTCTGTCTGTTCTGTATCCAGAAAGCATTTCCAGACGCGTTCTAATACTACAGCGGACTTTTTATATTTGGACTACGGACAGAACTGCCGGATTGCCCTTTGACACACAATCCGGCAGTTCTTGTGTATCGAAATATAGATTGTTCACTGTAGTACTAACCATTATACAGTTTTCTGGCTAATGCCTCAATAATGTACAGCACGGGAATCTGCGTCGTTACATTTCTGTCATTCACCATTTTCTCTGTTACATGGTAAGAAATGTTGCAGTCTGCCATCTTCGCAAGTACGGAATTCCCGTTATTTGTAATGGAAATCAGCGTGCTTCCCCGTTGCTGAAGCTGCGATGCAATATAAACGGTCTGCTTGGTCGTTCCTGATTCAGAAAGGGCGATAGTTACTGTGTCCTCCGACATATTCTGCAGAACCGGCTGCCAGGGGTCGTCGATAAACAGGCTGAACTGGCCCACATTGGAAAAATACCTGGCGCCGTACCTTCCCAGAATTCCGGAAGATCCAATCCCGATAAATATGGTACACCGTGACCCTGCCAGATATTGATGGGCTTTGCTGATACTGTCCTGGAAATCTGCGGAGCGGACTCTTGCCATAAAGCTCTGCAGCTCCATTCCGCTGTCATCTTTTATCGCCGCACGCTCTCCCTTCAGATATTCCCTGTATCGAAGCTTCCATTCGCTGTACCCTTCGGCTCCACTTTTTTTACAGAACCGGAGAACTGTGGCTGTGGAAACATGGGCTGTATCCGCCAGCTCCTTGATGGTCATTTTGCCGACTTGCTCTTTATTTTTCACAATACAGTCATAAACTGCGAAATCAAGCTCCGTAAATCCTTCCATCATTTCCTTCGTAAACATACTCATCACCGCCATGATGTTTTTATGTGTTCCCGTTGGAACGTTCTCCCAGGGGGCCAGTTCTGCTTGAGGAACGCATCTGTGTCTTTGTGGGTTAAGTATATCATGAATGGAAATGATAGGATATAGGCTTTTTCAAAAAATTATGGAGAATTTCCCAAAGAAGAGGGTATATTTTTCCATTATCGCAGATTTTGGTTTTGTTGATAATAAATTCCATTTGCTATTTATTATAGCTTTTTGTGAAACGGACGGGCTTGGGACGATAATTTCACCCGGAGCAGACTCATACAGGCTCCCGCCAGGCTGCGGCACCCCGCCCAAAACAGCGGAATTGCCAGAACCAGAAGCCCAGTCTCCGCGCACAGGTACACGGCGCAGATTCTTGAAAAATCTCTGACGCGTCCATCTGCGTTTATCTGCTGTATCCCGCCTGTGATCTGACTTCCGTAATACGCAAAATCAAAAATGTTGTTCTCCGGCAGGTACACGGCGGGGATGCGCACAAGCTGCAGAAGAAGCCAAAAGCCGGTCATTGCAAGAAAGAACGCGCAGACACCCCAGACGGCGGCAGGCCCTCTCTGCGTTCCAGGCTCCCTGCATTCATAGGCAGAAATAAGTTTCTGGTAGGAGATTATGCATAAGCGCAGAATGAACCACAATCCCGCCAAAAAGAGCCCCAGAAGCAGAAGGGCCTCTCCCAGCTGGTGCAGGCGTCCCAAATCATGCATTTCCCCTTCCAGGGGGATTCCCATCGCCACGGCCGTTTCCTGCCGCTGCTGCCGGGCCGTTTTCCCGGCCTCCGCCTTTATCAGCAGACTCTCCGCCGGCGTGTCCGTGCGCTCCGGGGCGTTGCCGTAGATGACGGGGAGGCTGGCGGAGCCCAATTGGGTGAGTGCGCCGCCGTCCTTATAAACTCCGCAGACTTTAAATTCTCTTCCGTTTACGAGCAGTATCTTTTCTCCGCTTTTTTCTTCAAACAGCGTTTTGAAAAGGCTTTCCGGAATTACTGCGGAAGGTTCTTTGGAACCGTCAGCCGGAAAATATCCCCCTTCACAAAACTGCAGGTTTAGGTATGCTCCGTAATTGGGCGTTGTCATCTGATAATATGCGGAAATGGTTTTGCTTTGGGCGTCGTCTGAAGCCTGCGCCCGGGTTCCTACGCCGGCAGCGGCAAAGGAGTCCCCTTCGGCGAAAGAAAAGGCCTGGGCCATGGAAACGTTTAATCCCTGGACGTCATACACCTCTATGGCTGCAGGCGTCTGTTTTTTTAAATCGCCGCTGACAAAAGCCGCCGCACAGAACAAAAATCCAGAAACAGACAGGCAGACCGCGCCGTATATAAAAGATCGAAGATTCTTTTTTCTCATTCCAGAACACACCTCACAGTCTCATCATCGGACAGCCTCCGGCTTGGATACACCGCCAGGGTCTGCCCGCTCAGGTCCCCTTCCAGAACACAGAAGTCATAATCCTCACTGTATATATGGACTTGGGTTTCCTCCACATACAGCTCCGTTCCCCACGGCCCCTCTCTTCTTTGCAGCAGCATCACACAGGGCTCCCCGTTTAAGTTTGTGAAAATGCAGGCGGGAGAAACCTTCACCACTGTGATCCCGTCAGCCATTTTTAAGGCGGGCGGAACGGTCTCGGTGCGCACCTCCGTCAGCAGCAGAGTTTCAATCCTGTGGGCCATGACGGTACACAGAGCCAGGACGATGAACAGCGCCGTTGCCGCCCGCACCGCAAATTGTTTTAAATTCTTCATAAGCCTTTGTCCTTTCCCCTGTCATCTCACTCCTGACAGCTCAATTCCCCGGGCCAGTTCCTCGTGGAAAAAGAAAAACAGCAGGAGTATGGGCAGCGCCGCTAAGACGCCGCACACGAAAGACAGCTCAAAATTCACCTGGTTCACGCTTGCGAGAAACACGGAAAGGGGATACCTTAAAATGTCGTTTAAAAAGGTGATGGGCTGCTCCACCATGTTCCACGCATCTACAAAGGATAAAAGAAATACGCTGACGATTCCGCCTTTCCCTATGGGGGCCATGATCCGGAGCAGTATCTGGAGCGTTCCCGCGCCGTCTAACTTTGCCGCGTCCAGAATCTCATCCGGTATCCCCTGAAAAATCTGGGTCATGAACACCGTCCCAAAGGGCAGGAAGGCCATGGGCAGAATCAGTGCCAGCCAGGTGTCCAAAAGCTTCAGCCCGTCCAGAATAATGTAATTGGGCACAAGGGTCACCTGCACAGGCATCATCATCAGCACCATCAGCAAAAAGAACGTCCCTTTCTTAAAAGGAAGCGGATATTTGGCGAAGGCAAATCCCCCTAGCGCACTGACGAGAATCTGCCCTGCCGAAATGGCCAGGCACAGAAACAGGCTGCGCCAGAACTTCATCAGGTAATCGGTGCTTCTTAAAAACACCATGTAATAGCCTTCCAGAGAAAAAACGTCCGGGACAAGATGAAACGCTGCAGCCGCATGTTCGTCCTGCCGCATGGCCGCCGCGTAATAATGGCTGATTTCGGCCGGGGACATAAAGCTGTTGCACAGGGTATAGACTGCGGGAAACAGCACCAGAGCCCCGATAAACAGGAAAAAGGCAGCGCTCAAAGCCTGTGAAACATACTTGGAATTTGTGTGATTTGGCCGTTTCATCCTCATTCCTCCCTGTATCTGTTTTGAAAAACGTATAATCCGCACAACAGGACGAGCAGAACCAGAAGGAGCATGATTGCCGCCACGCTTAACCTCTGATAATTCAGGTTCTCGAAATTGTTGTTCAGAAAATGCTGTATCATGTAGATGCTGTCATGGGGATGCTTCCCGCCCAGAAGAAAGGCTTCCCGGTAGGATTTGAAAGCGTTTACAACGCCCATGACTGCCGCCAGGAAAAGGTGCGGGATCATCATCGGCAGGGTGATGGAAACAAATTTCTGCAGGCTTCCGGCTCCCTCCATGGCGGCGGTCTGGTAAAATTCCTCCGGAATCACATTCAGGCCGGACAGCAGCAGGATCACGCTGTAGCCAAAGCTTTTCCAAAGGTACAGCCCCAGCAGGACATAAAAGGCGTTGGGGCCGTCCAGCCATTGGGCGATGGGGATTCCCAGGGAGGACAGCCAGTTGTTCAGAATGCCCGCCTCAGCGAAAAACACCTGGATCACCATGACGACGCTTGCGATGGGAAGCACCAGCGGCAGCAGAAGGAGGCAGCGGAAAAACCGGCTTCCTGTCAGTCCTTTTTTGATCGCCAGCGCCAGAGAGAAGCTCAGCGCCAGATTGGAAGCGACGCCCACGGCCAGAAACCGCAGGGTGTTTGCTGCCGCCAGCTGGAACGCGCGGGAGGAGAACACGTCTTTATAATTCTCCAGACCCGCAAAGTAGGCCCCGCCTACGCCAAAGGTGAAGGAATACCTGATGCAGATGGCAAAGGGCAGCAGGAAGAACAGGAAGGTTCCAAGCAGGACCGGAGCCGCCAGCCACATTCCCGCCAGTTTTTTTCTTCTTTCCAGTAAATGGCGTCCATCCTTCATTTTGGGCCTCCTTCTCATTCGTCAAAATAAAAGCGCAATTCATTTTTTAAGTCATCCAGCTTTTTTTCCACGGAACTGTTTTCACTTGTCATAAAGATGGTGTCAAAGACCAGAGAGTTCTCGTATTGGCAGAACCGGGCCGTGGTGATCTGCTGCGTCAGCTGGAACAGTTCCTCCGCCTTCTCAGCAGCTGCTTTCTGATATTCTTCGCCAGAGTCAAACCGGCGCTGATATGCCGGCACAAAAGCATTGTCATTGACAGGGAGGGCCGTGGGAATCCTTTTGATGTTAAGGTTTTCCCAGCCGGTGCTTCCCTGCATTTCATCGGACAGCAGGAAGGCCAAAAACTCGCCTGCCTGGGAAGCGCACGCGCTGTTTGCCCGGACTGCCGCAAACATATTTACCTGTGCGTTGATCCCTCCCTCCCCATTTGGGAATGGCAGAAACGTAACGTCTATGCCGGAGGTGAGAGAGTTTTGGACAAAGGTTTCGAATGAATTGACGGCATAATGCCCCATCAGCGCAACATTAGGCAGCTCAGGTACCTCTTCAGAAGAAAATTCCTGTCGCTCTGCTAACAGTTCTGTCAAATCCTGCAATTCTTTAGAGAACGTAATGGATTTTTCTTCATAATCTAAAACAGGCGTTCCAAAAAGCCCCGGTATATAGTCTCTCAATAAGAATTCGGAAGGAAACTTTTCCACCCCTGTTTGATTGGCAGCCTCTTCCAGGAATTGAGCCGGCTGGTCAGAAGTCGGTTTCCAGTCTCCCAGCATGTCGTCTGTCACGGCAATGCCTGTCAGCATATACCCCAGGGGCAAAAAGTATTGTTTCCCATCAATTTCCCCGGCTTTCAGCACCGTCTGGTTCAGCGGCAGATCTTTTAACCCGTCCATCACCGTATTCAGGTCTAAAAACACGCCGTTGCAGCTGCTTTTTATCATATCCGGCAGCGCTTCGTTACTTTCATCCAGAAGAAAAACATCCGGCCCCTTGCCCGCCATAATCTGCATCTGCATGTCCTGCACCGCTTTTTTGTTTTTCTCCGTTTTTTCCGTAGGCGTATTGTCAATATAAGGAACTATCTCGATCTTCACCTCTATTTCAGGATGGAGCTTGCTGTATTTTGATACTGCCTTCCGGTAAAATTCTTCCTGTTGTTCTGAAATGGCAATTACCATCTGCTGCTGGTCTTTGCCGCCTTCTGCCGCCTTTTTTCCAGAAGAGAGACTAGACGGCTGACAGGCCGCAAGGAAACATACACATAAGAGTCCTGCCAAAATAAGCGTTGATTTTTTTTTCATATTCACTGCCTCCTGATTGTTTTTGAAAAAGAGCAGCTTAAATCAACTTGTTTGGAATCATTGATTTAAGCTGCCGTAAATATAGTTTAAAATTTTAATAAAAAGTGATGCAAGTCTTTAAATCATTTTGTTTTGGTACTGCTATGAAAGCCCTTGGCTTCCATAGTATGGATGGCCATGTGGCCCGCCGGACGGCAGGCTGTGCATGATGAGGGTTTATATATTGGCTTAACGAAATATACAGTTAACGCATAAATTAACGATGCCCATGACACTCTGTCACAGCGCCGGTATAGGTATCCCATGACTGGCTTTTATAGGAGCACAGGCCATCGGAACACTGGTATTGGTAAGAAGTATATTTCTTATAAACCAAATCGTCTCCGTAGGGATATCCGTGTGCGCAGGTTACACTGTCAGGTCCTACTTCATAATCTCCCAGCTTAACCGTGCTGGACGTCATTTTTCCGCAATATTCGCATTTCTGCGGCTGTTTTTCCTCTAAAATAGCCTGGGATGCTGATACGGACGTTATAAGCGTTGAAGAAACTGCAGACAACAGCACCCGCGGCTGCCGTTCTTTTGATACTGTCTGGGATGCTGATACTGGCAATGTCAGTGTGAAAAACATCACACATAATACCAGGATAGAAGTTAATTTTTTCTTCATGCTGTTCCTCCTTTTCTGAATCGCTTGCTCACTTTCCAAATTTTGTCTGTAAAATATTGAAGTTTTCTATCTATTGATTTATTGTAGCAGATTGGTAACGCGATGACAAGTACTAGAGCGAACCTTTTATATTTGGATACGGACAGAGCTGCCGGATTAATAGTGTCACACAACGCCGAAAAGCTCCCGATACTTCAATGGCATATACCCCACCCGTTTCAGAAATAAATCTGAAAAATGCGTGGTATTATCATATCCGATTTTTCTTGTGATGGAAACCGGAGAATCCTTATGAAGTCATTGTCTCAAATAAGCTTTACGAACAGCAGGATTATGTTGTGGAGACCAATCATCTTCCCCATCTTATTTCCCTGATTGTAAACGATGATTTTTTTAAGAATCTTTCCCAGGAAGAGCAGGCAATTATGCCAGAGGCGGCAGAGATTGCAACGGAATATGCCAGAGAGCAGTCTGACGAGAGAATTGCGGACCGCATTGCGGTAATTGATGAAAGCGGGACGCAGGTTCTCACACTTTCTGACGAAGTGAGAAATAAAATTACTGAAAAATTGAAGAGCGTATATGACTCCATTCAGGAGGCTGTTTCAGAGGACATTTATAACACATATCTCAATGCTGAATAATGTTGGAACTCCGAATCAAGGCAGCCCGGGAACCTTTGCATTTTAAGGCTTCTCGGGTTGTCTTTTTCATGTTATAATAAAAAACAACGGTCTGAAAGGGGAGATTGCCTTGATTTATACACCATTGACAAAAAAAGCCATGAAAATTGCCTACGACGCCCATCACGGGCAGCAGGACGCCGGCGGGGTTCCCTATGTGCTTCATGCGGCCCATGTGGCAGAACAGATGAAGGAAGAAATTACAACATGCGCCGCCCTTCTCCATGATGTGGTGGAGGATACGGAGCTTACGTTAGAACAGTTGGAGCAGGAATTTCCGCCGGAGGTCACAAAACTGGTGGCGCTGCTTACGCACGATCCCCGGGAGGATTATTTTGAATATATTCGGAGAATAAAAGGAAATCATGCTGCAAAACAGATAAAGCTGGCAGATCTGAAACATAATTCAGACGAAAGCAGATTGTCAGGCTTTGCCCTGGTGACAGAGGCCAAACAGGAGGCATGGCGCAAAAAATATAAAAAGGCGCGGGAAATCTTAATGGAAGAATGAAAATACAGCTTTATAATTTTTCAGCCGTTTACTGCTGTTTTATACTAATTTAATAAAATTTTAGAAAATTTCCATAGGTTTTTTTATGGAAACTGTTATAATAGAATTTATCGGAGGTTGCAGCAGTTTATGAAATTAAGAACCAGATTAATAATATCCTTCTGCCTGATTATATTTGTGCCGGTTTTGCTGGCAGTAGCGACGGTATGGGGATTTGGGCAGTATCAGATGAAAACAGTGCGCCAGATTTATAATGTAGACGGAAGCGCATATGATTATTTTATCAATTCTTTTAAAGTACTCAGTCATTTTACCAAAAAGGATTATGAAAAATTACAGAAGGTTGCTGAAAAAACACCGGAGAAGCTGGAGGATACAGCCTATCTGGATGAAATTAACCTTGAACTGGAAGAGAAATATTCCTATTTAATTCTGCGAAAGGATCAGGAGCTGATTTATAAGGGGAAAGAAGATCATGCTTTTCCGGAAGAAAATCTGCCGGAATATGACAGTGAAGCCGTTCCAAGGGCAGGTTCAGGATTTTACATTGAAGGGGACGAACAGGCATTGGTGAAGCAGATAGATTTTACATTTCCGGGGGGAGCCCAGGGCAGTATATTTATTGTTACTGCAATGGAACAGATTTTGCCGGATGTGAAAGGAATGCTGCTGGATTTGATGATTTCCGTGGTATTGATTCTGATTTTTACCGCAGGAATGCTGACGGTCTGGATTTATCAGGGCATTATCAACCCGATACATAAATTGGAAGTGGCTGCTCAGAATATTAAAGCAGGCAATCTGGATTTTACCATTGATGCGGAGGGCAGGGACGAGATAGGAGAACTGTGCCGGAGCTTTGAGGAGATGCGGTACCGCCTGAAAGAGTCAGAAGAGGAGAAGATCTTCGGAGAGAAAGAGAATAAAGTTTTGATCAGCAATATTTCCCATGATTTAAAAACTCCCATTACCGCCATTAAAGGATACGTAGAGGGAATTATGGACGGTGTGGCCGATACGCCGGAAAAGCGTGACAAATACATCCGCACCATTTATAACAAGGCAAATGAGATGGACATGCTGATCAATGAACTGACGTTGTATTCCAAAATCGACACCAACCGGATTCCCTATAATTTTAACCGGATTAACGTGGCGGATTATTTTGACGACTGTGTGGAGGAAGTGGGCCTGGATCTGGAGGCTAAGAACATAAAGCTTAATTATATCAATTATGCGGAGAAAGACGTGCTGATTATCGCAGATCCGGAGCAGCTTCGGCGCGTGATTAACAATATTATTGGGAATTCCGTCAAGTACCTGGACAAAGAACAGGGATTTATCAATATCCGAATCCGTGATGTGGGAGATTTTATCCAGGTTGAAATTGAGGATAATGGAAAGGGCATTGCGGCCAAAGATCTGCCCTATATTTTTGACCGGTTTTACCGCACGGACGCGTCCCGGAATTCAGCCACCGGAGGCAGCGGCATCGGACTGTCCATTGTGAAGAAAATTATCGAAGACCACGGAGGAAAGATTTGGGCGAACAGTAAAGAAGAGACCGGAACCATTATGTATTTTGTGATCCGGAAATATCAGGAGGTAATAAGTTGAGCAAAGTATTGATTATCGAAGATGAAGTGGCGATTGCTGATTTGGAAAAGGACTATCTGGAATTAAGCGGCTTTCGTGTGGAAATTGAAAATAACGGCAATCAGGGACTTGCAAGGGCGCTGAGCGAAGAATTCGATATGTTTATTCTGGATTTAATGCTGCCGGGAGTAGATGGGTTTGAAATCTGCAAGAAAATCCGGGAGAATAAGAATACTCCCATTCTGATGGTGTCAGCCAAGAAAGATGATATCGACAAAATCCGCGGTCTGGGGCTTGGGGCGGACGATTATATCACGAAGCCTTTTTCTCCCAGCGAGCTGGTGGCAAGGGTGAAGGCGCATCTTTCCCGGTATGAACGCCTGATCAACAGCAGCGTCCAGGAAAACGACGTCATTGAAATCCGGGGCCTGAAGATAGACAAAACCGCAAGACGTGTCTGGGTAAATGAAGAAGAGAAGCAGTTTACCACGAAAGAATTTGATTTGCTGACTTTTTTAGCTCAGAATCCCAACCGGGTTTTTTCCAAGGAAGAACTGTTCAGCCAGATTTGGGACCTGGAATCGGTGGGCGACATTGCCACTGTTACTGTGCACATTAAGAAAATCCGTGAGAAAATTGAACTCAGCACCACCAAACCCCAGTACATTGAGACCATCTGGGGCGTAGGTTACCGGTTTAAAGTATGATGAAAATTATTTATGAGGACAGTGAAATAATTGTCTGCCACAAGATGCCCGGCGTTCCTGTGCAGACTGCCAGGACAAGACAGCAGGATATGGTCAGTATGCTGCGCAATTATTTGGTGGATCAGGGAGAAGCTGCGGAAATTTATGTGATCCGCCGTCTGGATCAGCCGGTGGAAGGGATTATGGTATTTGCAAGAAATGCCCGGGCAGCAGCAATTCTGAGCCGTCAGGTGCAGGAAAAGAGCGTGGAGAAACAATACCTTGCTTTGGCAGAAGGACAATTTCCGGAAAAAACAGGGCATTTGGAGGATTATCTTTTAAAGGATGGAAAGAATAATACTTCTCAGGTGGTTCCTAAGGGGACGAAAGGCGCAAAAGCCGCCAGACTTTCTTATGAAGTGGAGAAAGTTATTTTAAAATCAGAACAGTCCGCCGGTATTTTTGAGACTTCATGCCAAAGCGACAGCGTCAGCCTTCTGCGTATCTGGCTGGATACCGGGCGCCATCATCAAATCCGGGTGCAGATGGCCCATGCAGGACATCCGCTGGTGGGAGATAAGAAATATAATCAGAATTGCCCGAAGGGCTATATGCCTGTGGGGTTGTGCTCCGTCCGCACCTCTTTTCGGCATCCGAAAACCGGAGAATGGATGGAATTTGCCGCAGAGCCGGAAGGCAAATTATTTATGGAATTCAAAGAGTGAAATCTTTGCCGGAAAGAAAATATTTATGGAATTCAAAGAGTGAAATTTTTGCCGGGGCAGACAGATTTTTCCGGCATAAAAAGCAGAAAACGCCGCATACTGATTTCATGAACAGAGAAGCGAAAGAAAGCATGCGGAGAATAGTGAGAATTCTGGGAATTACCGTTTTGGTCTATGTCAGCATCCGTTGGCTGTTTCCGTTGGTAATTCCCTTTTTAACGGCATTTTTACTGGCAAAGCTCCTGAATCCGCTTGTGGAAAAACTGGAGAATAAATTAAAACTGAAAAGAAGCGTCTGGTCCTCCCTGCTTGTGGGACTGCTGTTGCTGCTGCTTGGCCTGGCACTGTACTTTTTTGTGAAAACACTGGCGGTTCAGATTAAGAATGTGATAGATAATCTGGAGCTGTATAAAAAGCAGGCGGGAGAATTATGGCGGGAATGCTGCTTTCAGATTGAAAACATTACCGGAATAAAGGCGGAGATGATTCAGGACGGCGTGCAGAAGCAGATACCGGAAATGATGAACCGGATGAAAACCAATGCGGTTCCCACTGTTATGTCCGGCACCATTTTGTATGCAAAAAATATGTTTGTATTTCTGGGCGTCTGCTTTATCGTGGTGATCAGCACGATTTTGATTCTGAAGGATTACGGGAAAATGCGAGAAACCCTGGAGCATCATCCGGTGGGAAATATGGCGCTGAAAATCTGCCGCAGAACGTATGAGGCCGGCGGGGCCTATATCAAATCCCAGATTATCATTATGTGCATTATCACTGTGATCTGTGTATTGGGACTGTTTTTTTCCGGAAACGAATATGCGCTGCTGACCGGGTGCGGAATCGGAATCTGCGACGCCATGCCATTTCTGGGAACCGGCACCATTTTTGTGCCCTGGGCCATTATTGAACTGATCCAGGGAAGGTATATGCTGGCGGCCATATATACTATTATTTACACGGTATGCAGCCTGATGCGTGAGATTTTAGAGCCGAAACTGCTGGGAAATAAACTGGGAATGCATCCTTTGGCGGTGATTGTGAGCATGTATGTGGGATTAAAGATTTATGGCTTGTGGGGATTTGCCCTGGGCCCTCTTACCTACATCCTTATCAAAGAAATCTATTATGAAACTTTGCTTGACAATCCCGGGCAATTGTCTTAGAATATCCATAAGCGCAGGGATGCCTGAATGCGGTAATATGAGATGGAAAACTGGCGAAGAAAAGGATTAGTACAGACAGGAAGATGCACAGAGAAGAAATCAACGGTGAGAGATTTCCCATACAAAAATCTGGAACCCGCCTTGGAGCCGCGTATGAGAATACGACGTGAAGCCGCGTTAAGGCAGTTGAGAGAATAACGTGAAGTTGTTAATCAGGGTGGTACCGCCGGATGTCCGGTCCCTATTGGGATTTGGATGTCCGGCTTTTTGCATATTGAGGAAGATTCGGTACAGAACTATCAGTAAAGGAGGAAGGAATTATGGCAAAAGACAAAAAATTAGTGGAAGCCATAACATCCATGGATGTGGATTTTGCACAGTGGTACACAGACGTGGTGAAAAAAGCAGAATTAATTGATTATTCCAGTGTGAAGGGATGCATGGTAATTAAACCGGCAGGCTATGCCATCTGGGAAAATATTCAAAAGGAATTGGATCGCAGGTTTAAGGAAACCGGGGTGGAAAATGTATACATGCCCATGTTTATTCCGGAAAGTTTGCTGCAGAAAGAGAAAGATCATGTGGAAGGGTTTGCGCCGGAAGTGGCGTGGGTAACCCATGGCGGCCTGAATCCCCTGCAGGAGCGGATGTGCGTCAGACCTACCTCGGAGACGTTATTCTGTGATTTTTATGCCAATGACATTCAATCTTACCGGGATTTGCCCAAATGTTATAACCAGTGGTGCTCGGTGGTTCGTTGGGAGAAAGAAACAAGGCCGTTTCTGCGCTCCAGGGAATTTCTGTGGCAGGAAGGGCATACCGCCCATGCGACTGCGGGGGAAGCAGAGGAGAGAACCCAACAGATGCTGCATCTGTATGCAGATTTCTGTGAAGAAGTGCTGGCAATGCCAGTGATCCGGGGAAAGAAAACAGACAAAGAGAAATTTGCAGGGGCAGAAGCCACCTATACCATTGAAGCATTGATGCATGACGGCAAAGCTTTGCAGTCCGGCACCAGTCACAATTTTGGGGACGGTTTTGCAAAAGCCTTCGGCATTCAGTATACAGATAAAGATAATAAGCTGCAGTATGTTCACCAGACTTCCTGGGGAATGACGACCCGCTTGATTGGGGCGATTATTATGGTGCACGGAGATGATTCCGGCCTTGTGCTGCCTCCTGCCATTGCGCCGGTTCAGGTTATGGTTATCCCCATTCAGCAGCATAAGGAGGGAGTTCTGGACAAAGCATCAGAATTGAAGGATATGCTGACTCAGGCAGGAATCCGGGTGAAAATGGATGACAGTGATAAGAGCCCCGGATGGAAATTCTCAGAGCAGGAAATGAGGGGAATTCCAATCCGCGTGGAGCTTGGGCCTAAGGATATAGAAGCAGGAAAATGTGTGTTGGTGCGCCGGGATACCAGAGAGAAAACAGAGTGTCCGATAGCCGAAGCTGCCAAAACTGCGGCGGAGCTGCTTCAGATCATCCAGAAGGAAATGTTCGAGCGGGCAAAAAAACATCAGGAATCTCATATTACAGACGTAACTTCTTATGAGGAATTTAAAGATGCGGTAGAACACAAACCTGGATTTATCCGCGCCATGTGGTGCGGGGATGTGGAATGTGAGAATAAAATTAAAGAGGACACCACAGCCACCTCCAGATGTATGCCGTTAGAAGATCAGCAGGCAGTTTCTGATGTGTGCGTATGCTGCGGAAAACCTGCCCATAAATTGATTTACTGGGGAAAAGCATACTAATACTATAGCGAAAAAAGTACACAATTAAAAGGCTGCACCGATATCAATTTCATCTGATGCAGCCTTCTATACTATGCTGTCCATGGGACTTTTACCTCATTCTTTCTGAAATCCTGATTCATTCCTTCGGAAATTTTGCTACCTCTGAATGCGATGGTATGTATCCATATAATCAACGTATCTTACTGGAATATCATACACTGTTTTCTTTTGATTGCTGATTCAGGGCTTCTTTTGAAAATTATCCTGATTTCTGAGTGATATTAAATTACTCTGTTCTGAACTTATCCATCTGCCAGAAACTTACTTAAATTCCTTATCAGAAAACTTAATATCTGCTACTGGAGATGCTTCCATCTTCCCATTCCGAAAATATAAGGTCGGATGTTATCACGTCTGCGAATATTAAACTTCAAATACTGCGAAAGGATAATAACCTTATTATAATTTCCCATTCCGAAAATGTAACTTCCGCCTAAGCATCTAAGAAATTTCACTGTTTCAAAATTCAGCTTCCGTTTCCTGCAGTTTCAAAATTCTCTTACGAAGAAAATTTAATTCTGATTCAAGTCTGTACAATGATGTCGATTTGAGGGCAGTTCACTTAATATTTTGGTGGTCCGTACCTCGCTTTCTTAGATTAAGAGATGTTTCATGTCTTTCCCAAGGGTCTGTACCTCCTTTTCCTGAAGTTGTGTTTCTTTTGTTTTGTTGAGTTTATTATATCTAATAAAACTTGAAATGTCAACAATTATTTTCAAAAATTTATATTAAACATGCTTATAATTGGAAATGTATAAATAAGCTGCAAAATATTCTGAAAATTTAAACTGCAAAAAAAGAACAGGGGATGTCAGTCAGCCCCTGTTCTGTACTTTAGCCCAGAGATGCTTCATAAGCTGCGCGGCAGGCTTTGGCAAGCTGATCTCCGCAGGAGGTTGGCCGGCCGTTGCAGGAAATGCCGCCGATTTTTTCCTCCACCTGGTCTACCGTAAGACCTTCCACCAGCTTGGGGATGGCTTTCAGGTTGCCGTTGCATCCGCCGGTGAATTTCACATCCTTGACAACATTGCCTTCTAACTCAACCTCAATCATTGTGGAGCAGGTTCCTCTGGTTTTATAAACATAGCTCATTTTTTCTCTCCTTTTGCAGTAAGAATTGTAGAAATTTATTTGGAGTATCCATAAAGAATACAGAAAGTATAGCATAAAAGCAGCCCCAGGAAAAGTGGATTTCATAAAAAATTCATAAATCGTTCATGGGATTAAGTATTGTGAATCAAATCATTCAGTGGTACAATATAAGAAGTTGTCCGCTATAAACGGAATAGAATCGACGGCGGTTTTTCTGCTGAAATGAAAACAGGAGCATAGTATATGGGTATTATGAATAAAGTATTCGGGACTCACAGCGAACGGGAACTGAAGAGGATTAATTCTATGATAGATAAGATTGAATCCTACCGCCCGGCAATGATGGAGATGCCCGATGAGGAATTGAAAGGTAAGACGAAGGAGTTCAAAAAGAGACTGGAAGAAGGGGAGACTCTGGACGGAATTCTTCCGGAAGCTTATGCAGTCGTACGGGAAGCGGCAAGGCGAACCCTTGGAATGGAGCACTACCGCGTGCAGCTGATCGGCGGTGTGATTCTCCATCAGGGCCGTATTGCGGAGATGAAAACCGGTGAAGGAAAAACACTGGTATCCACCCTGCCGGCTTATCTGAATGCGCTGGAAGGGAAAGGCGTCCATGTAGTTACAGTCAATGATTATCTGGCCCACCGCGATGCGGAGTGGATGGGAAAAGTACATGAGTTTCTGGGCCTGACCGTAGGCGTGGTGCTGAATTCCATGGATAACGATGAACGGCGGGAAGCTTACAATTGCGATATTACGTATGTTACCAACAATGAGCTGGGATTTGACTACCTTCGTGACAATATGGTGATCTACAAGGAACAGCTGGTACAGCGTGAGTTACATTATGCCATCATCGACGAGGTGGACTCCGTATTGATTGATGAAGCCCGCACCCCGCTGATTATTTCCGGTCAGAGCGGGAAATCCACCAGTTTGTATGAAGCCTGCGATATTCTGGCAAGGCAGTTAGTCCGGGGAGAGGACATGCCGGAATTCTCCAAGATGGACGCCCTGATGGGGGTGGAGCAGGAAGAAACGGGAGATTTCATTGTCAATGAAAAAGACAAAGTGGTAAATCTTACGGCGGAAGGCGTGAAGAAGGTAGAGCGGTTTTTCAGGATTGAGAATCTTGCCGATGCGGAGAATCTGGAGATTCAGCACAATGTAATCCTTGCGCTGAGGGCGCACAATCTGATGTTTCGGGATCAGGATTACGTGGTTCAGGATGAGAAGGTGCTGATTGTAGATGAATTTACCGGACGTATTATGCCCGGCAGACGTTATTCTGACGGTCTGCATCAGGCCATTGAAGCGAAAGAGCATGTAAAGGTAAAGCGGGAGAGCAGAACCCTTGCCAATATTACATTCCAGAATTTCTTTAATAAATATAATAAGAAGGCGGGCATGACCGGTACGGCATTGACGGAGGAAAAAGAATTCCGTGATATTTACGGGATGGACGTAATTGAGATTCCCACCAATATGCCGGTGATCCGGAAGGATTTGCAGGATGCCGTATATAAGACGAAGAAAGAGAAATTCCATGCAGTAGTGGAAGAAATTGAAATAGCCCATGCAAAAGGGCAGCCGGTTCTGGTGGGAACCATTACCATTGAAACTTCAGAATTAATCAGCGGAATGCTGAAAAAGAGGGGCATTCCCCATAAGGTTCTGAACGCTAAGTTCCATGAACTGGAAGCTGAGATTGTGGCGGAGGCAGGACAGCACGGGGCTGTTACCATTGCCACCAATATGGCAGGCCGCGGTACGGACATTAAGCTGGATGAGGACGCTAAGGCTGCCGGGGGACTGAAGATTATCGGTACGGAACGTCATGAATCCAGGCGTATTGACAATCAGCTCCGGGGACGTTCCGGACGGCAGGGAGATCCGGGAGAATCCCAGTTTTTCATCTCCCTGGAGGACGATCTGATGCGTCTGTTTGGTTCTGAGAAGCTGATGGGCATGTTCAATGCTCTGGGGGTGCCGGAGAATGAACAGATTCAGCACAAGATGCTTACCAGCGCCATTGAGAAAGCTCAGATGAAGATTGAGAGCAATAACTTCGGAATCCGTAAGAATCTGCTGGAGTATGACCAGGTTATGAACGAGCAGAGGGAGATTATTTATGCGGAGCGCCGCCGTGTGTTAGACGGAGAGAGCATGCGGGATGTCATCTATAAAATGATTACAGATCGGGTGGAGAATACAGTAGATACCTGTATTTCTGCAGACCAGGACAGCGGAGAATGGGATCTGAATGAATTGAATCAGCTTTTGATTCCGATTATTCCCTTAAAGCCGGTGATGCCGGAAGATGTGAGGGGAATTCAAGCCAATGAGTTAAAGCACCGTTTGAAAGAACAGGCTGTGAAAGCTTATGAGATGAAAGAAGCGGAGTTTCCGGAACCGGAGGCAGTGCGTGAGTTAGAGCGCATGGTACTGTTAAAGGTCATTGACCGGAAGTGGATGGATCATATTGACGATATGGATCAGCTTCGCCAGGGCATCGGCCTGCAGGCATACGGTCAGCGTGATCCTCTGGTAGAATATAAAATGAGCGGCTATGACATGTTTGACGGCATGATTGCCAATATTCAGGAAGACACCGTGCGTCTTTTGTTCCATGTGAGAATTGAACAGAAGGTAGAACGTGAGCAGGTGGCGAAGGTAACCGGAACCAACCGGGATGACACGTTGCAGAAAGGGCCAAAGAAGCGGGAGAATGCCAAAGTATATCCCAATGATCCCTGCCCCTGCGGAAGCGGCAAGAAATACAAACAGTGCTGCGGCAGAAAATAGAAGATAACACAGGCTG
>NZ_JBQIOP010000048.1:0-30208 GCF_056822245.1 Petralouisia sp.
TCGTACAGGATCACTTTCTTTCGTATTTTTTGTTTGCAAACTTATTATACATCAGAAAGTCCTGTATGACATTTTTTTATGGAAAAGTTGTAAAGTGGTGACTGCTTATTATAAACAGCCCGAAGGACTGCCGGGGACGTTTCAGTCCGCAGTCCCAAAAACAGGGCCATATGCGCGCAAACGGATTTGCGGCAGAAAAACCATAGACAACAAGGAGGAAAAATTATGGTAGTACAACACAACATGCAGGCGATGAACGCAAACAGAATGCTTGGGGTAACCACAGGCGCACAGGCAAAGTCCACAGAGAAGTTATCATCCGGATATAAAATCAACCGTGCGGCAGACGACGCGGCAGGATTGACCATTTCGGAGAAAATGAGGAAGCAGATCCGCGGCCTTGACCGTGCATCCACCAACGCCCAGGACGGGGTGTCCGCAGTGCAGACGGCAGAGGGGGCCCTGACGGAAGTGCACTCCATGCTGCAGCGTATGAACGAGCTGGCAACCCAGGCGGCCAACGGAACCAACTCTGAATCAGACAGGGACGCGATTCAGGCGGAAATCGACCAGCTGACCACGGAAATCGACCGCGTGGCAGAGACAACAAAGTTCAATGAGATTTATCTGCTGAAAGGGGATAAGGGAGGAGCAACCACAACAGAGAAGGTTGCGGCCCATGATGCAGGAATCAAAGGCAAGCTGACGGATAAAGGCGGCGGAGTGTCAGGCTTTGAACTGGATAAGGCCTTAGAAAACGGCGATAAGGTTACAATTGGCGGAAAAGAGTATACCATTGGAACGTCAGGAAATCATAAGGATGCAGGGGAACTGAATACTTCCACAGATGGTTATCTTAAATCTGATAATGCCGTGTTTACGACAGATACTTTGTCAGCAGGTGACAGCGTAACATATCAGGGGAACACGTATACTTTAACCGATAAGGTTGCGATGAGTGACATTACCTGGAAAGCAACTGATACGTTTACAATAGGAGATGAGAGCTATACAGTGGTGGCGGATACCGCTACACCGACAGTTGGCCAGATTAAAGAGAGTGATGTAAAGGATTTTGTTGCATCCGCATTGGCAGATGGCAAACAGGTGATAGGAACCAAAATCACTGTGAATGAAGTTAAGGCAGGTACAACGGCAACTGTAGCTGCACAGAAAACAGGTAACTATGCCATAGTTTCTTCACTGGAAAAAGGAGAAATCAGCGAAGCCCTTGTAGCAACCACGACTGCGGCAACAATTGCTAAAGCAGGAGAGGGGCTTTCTACAGTTGCGGCAGCATTGTCAACCGGTGACAGCGTTACAATAGGCGGCGTAACTACTAAAGCAACAGCTGAAACACCGGCAGCAGCAAAAGCTGTTTATGATGCAATCAATGCTCTGGCTACTGATGGAACAGCTACAGTAAAAGTTGGAACCGGAGCAGACGCCATTACTTATACAGTCGTTGATGAAGAGGATGTTGACGAGGAAGCTTTTAAACTTACAAAAGATGCGATACTGGCAAAAATCCATGACGGGGATGTTGTTGATGCCGGAGGCGGAGCAAATACCGTCATCGGCGATATCGCCCTCCCGGAAAACACCGAAAAAGTAATCAGCGCAAAACAGGCATATACCATGATCGCAGAAGAACTGCAGAAGGCTTCCAGTATCGGAGCTGACACAGAAGCAACCGTGACAAACGACGGCGACGGCAAATTCACAATCACCCAGGGCAGCGTGGAAGTGAAAGAAGCATTGTCCTTCAACCTTCATGTAGGCTCTGACGCTGACATGACCAATAAGATTACCGTAGACATTGACGCTATGGACGCCGCAGGGCTTGGGGTAAAAGGTCTGAACGTGTCTGACGACAGCGGTAATTCCGCAACCTACGCAATTGACGCAATTGCAGACGCAATTTCCAAAGTATCCGCACAGCGTTCCGCATTGGGAGCCGTACAGAACAGATTAGAGCATACCATTGCCAACCTGGATAATATCGTTGAGAACACCACCTCAGCAGAATCCCGTATCCGCGATACCGATATGGCAGAAGAGATGGTGGAATACAGCAAGAACAACATTCTTGCACAGGCAGGCCAGTCCATGCTTGCACAGGCAAACCAGTCCACACAGGGCGTATTGTCCTTACTTCAGTAACAGCATATTTCATAGAAAACGCTGGCATCTGCCGGCGTTTTCCCTATTGGATATGTCCAGTGTTCAAGAAGTTAAAAAAATGTATCTTGTAATTAAAATTTGCATATGCTATAATGCCATTAGGCAAAAAGAGATACAAAAGTTCCATGTAAACAAAGAATGAAATCCCCGAACCGTGTGCCAGTACAGTTCGGGGATTCTTTTTTTATGGCAGTAAAACTCCCGTCAGGTTATTTGTTGCTATCCCTTTTTTGCATTTGCTGCAATTGTATTTACATCAAAAAAATGGTATTATGAAATCAAAAAATTTTTCTGCCATCGGCAAAAGGAGACAGAATTATGATCTTGGATGTAAAAAATTTAACCCATGGATTCGGAGACAGGGCGATTTTCAATGATGTGTCTTTCCGGCTGTTAAAAGGGGAGCATATCGGGCTGATTGGGGCCAACGGAGAAGGCAAGTCCACGTTTATGAACATTGTAACCGGCCATCTGCAGCCGGATGAAGGAAGCGTGGAATGGGCCAGGCATGTGCGCGCCGGCTATCTGGATCAGCACACCGTATTAAAACAGGGAATGACGATAGGAGATGTTCTGCGCAGCGCCTTTTCCTTTTTGTTTGAAATGGAAACGGAGATGAACCAGATGTTTGAAGCCATGGGCTCCGCAGATGAAAAAGAAATGAACCGCCTGCTGGAGGAAACGGGAACCATGCAGGAATTGTTAGAACAGCATGATTTTTATATGATTGACGCGAAGGTGGAAGAAGTGGCAAGGGCGTTGGGCATACTGGAGCTGGGACTGGACAGGGATGTGTCAGAACTGAGCGGCGGGCAGAGGACGAAGGCCCTTCTGGCAAAGCTGCTTTTGGAAAAACCGGATATTCTGTTGTTGGACGAGCCCACCAATTATCTGGATGAAAACCACATAGAATGGCTGAAACGCTATCTGCTGGACTATGAAAATGCATTTATTTTAATCTCCCATGATATTCCTTTTCTCAACAGCGTAGTCAATATCATTTACCATATGGAAAATCAGGCGCTGACCCGCTACGTAGGAGATTACGATAAATTTATGGAAGTCTATGAGATGAAAAAATCTCAGATGGAAGCGGCTTATAAGAGGCAGCAGAAAGAGATTGAAGGGCTGAAGGATTTTGTGGCGAGAAATAAATCCCGGGTGGCAACCAGAAATATGGCCATGTCCAGGCAGAAAAAACTGGACAAAATGGAAGTCATTCAGCTTGCGGCAGAGCGGCCCAGGCCGGAATTCTTTTTCCGGAATGCGAAAGCGGCCGGAAAGGTGATTTTTGAGACGGACGACCTTGTTCTGGGCTACGAAAAACCGCTGTCTAAGCCCATCAATCTCAGAATGGAACGCGGGGAGAAAATTGCAGTGACGGGAGCCAATGGAATTGGGAAATCCACATTTCTGAAAAGTGTACTGGGCCTGGTAAAACCGCTTTCCGGAAAAGTCAGACTGGGAGATTATCTGTTTCCGGGATATTTTGAGCAGGAGATGCCGGAAAGCGAAAACAGCTGTATTGAAGAAATCTGGGAGACATTTCCGGCCTATACCCAATACGAGGTTCGCTCTGCGCTGGCAAAATGCGGCCTTACCACCAAGCACATTGAGAGCAAGGTAAAGGTGTTAAGCGGAGGGGAACAGGCCAGGGTGCGGCTGTGCAAGCTTTTGAATGTGGAGACGAATATCCTCTTATTGGACGAGCCCACCAACCATCTGGATGTGGACGCCAAGGAAGAATTGAAACGCGCCCTGCAGGAATATAAAGGAGCCGTTCTGCTGGTGTGCCACGAACCGGAATTTTATCAGGAGGTTGTAAAGAAGGTATGGAATATGGAGGAATATTCCCTGTTTCAGTAAATATGGTTTTTGTAATACAGCAGTTGGAGTGGATGGGGAGAATTTTACTGGCGGGCTGCTGCGGAGGCGCCATCGGCTATGAACGGGAGAGCAGAAAGAAAACGGCGGGAATCCGTACGCATGTGATTGTAGCGGTGTCCTCGGCGCTTATGATTATTCTCTCCAAATACGGGTTTCAGGATGTGACCGGGCAGTTTGTCCGGGCAGACCCCTCCAGAATGGCGGCGGGGGCCGTGGCAGCCATTGGATTTCTGGGCTCCGGCGTGATCTTTTCCCGGAATAAAAATGTCAGCGGAATCACCACCTCGGCCGGCATCTGGGCCACTCTGGGCGTCGGAATGGCAGTAGGGGCGGGACTGTATATCATAGGGTTCTGCACCACAGGGATCGTGATTCTGGTGGAAATTTTTCTGGGCCGCCAGGGAAAAATGTCCCATATTATCAAAGACGTGTATGAAATTGAGGTGGAGTACCGCTGCAATGAGGAAAATCCCGGACAAATCTCCCGGGAAATCCGGCGGGAACTGGAGGAAACTTATCAATGCCGGATTCTGAAGTTCCGCACCAGAAGAAAAGGAGATTATATTCGTTTGGAAATGCTTGTGCGCACTGCTCTGGGAGCAGAACTGTGCCGTTTGGCGGAATATGTGGAAAAACATCCGGAAATCTTGAAGATTACCATATAAGATCCGGGCTGCGCTGACTGAATGAGGCATAAATATTACTCTGGCGGTTAAATTGGGGGATGCAGATGTGGGGAATGTTTTTTAAACACGCTCTTGTATTACAGCGAACAATCTATATTTCGATACACAGGAACTGCCGAACTGCCCTTTGGCTAAGCAAACGCTTCATGGGCGTATTGCGTGGAGGCGAAATCCACTGCTTACGGAGTTTTAGGAGTGACGGCTTTCCGGAACTCCTTAGACGCAGTTAGCAGTTAGTTCGCCAAAACGCTGCCCAGTTTGTGTGTCAAAGGGCAGTTCGGCAGTTCTGTCCGTATCCAAATATAAAACGTTCGCTGCAGTACTAGAGTCTGCTTTTCATCTTTATAGAAGCCTGCGCAGGCGTTGGGGATATAATCAAAGTACTTGACAAAGTGATTTAAGACCGTTATAATGAACATTGTTCATGTTGAGGTGATGAAATGAATACAGTGGTGACATCCAAAGAAGATATTTTAAAAACAAGCCGGGAACTGATTCAGCAGCAGGGATGGTCTGCGCTCAATATCCGTTCTGTTGCGGCGGCCTGCGGGGTATCGGTGGGAGCCATTTACAATTATTTTGATTCTAAAGCGGCGCTGGTGGGTGCGGCAGTAGAAAGTATCTGGCATGAGATTTTCCATCGTCCCGGTGACAGGGACGTGTTTCAGGACACGCAGGACTGCATTGTCTGGATGTATGAACAGATGGAGTACGGCTGTAAACAGTATCCCGGATTTTTTACGCTGCACTCTCTGGGATTTATGCAGCAGGATAAAGCAGATGGAAAACGGAGAATGCAGCAGACCTGGCGGCATATCCTGGATGAATTGTGTTCCGTTCTGAAACGGGACGCCAGGATTCGGCCGGATGCTTTTACAGAGCAGTTTACAGTAGAAAAATTTGCGGATGTTTTATTTTCCCAGATGTTGTCCGCGCTGCTGCGGCAGGACTATGATTCCGCTGCGGTACAGGAGCTCATCCGCAGAACCCTATACTAAAAATCCGCATTGCTGCGGAATTTTTAGTAAAGAAAGCTGAACAATGTTCACCAAAGGCGGCAGTTTAAAACAAAACATAAAGGAGACAAACAATGCAGGCAATCGCAGAAACTTTATTTGATGCAGTATACTTAATTTTTGTCATTACCATTGGAATCTTGATGATCCGCGGCAGCAAGGGAGCTCGTCAGTTTCGTTTGTTCGGCTGGATGGCGGTGGTGTTGGGAGCGGGCGACTCCTTCCATCTGGTTCCCCGCGCTTTCGCCCTGTGTACCACCGGCCTTGAGAACTACACCATTCCTCTGGGGATTGGAAAGTGGATTACTTCAGTTACCATGACTATTTTCTATGTGCTGCTTTACTATGTCTGGCGGCAGAGATACAGAATAAATGGCCAGGGCATCCTTACCGCAGCCGTGTACGGCCTGGCCGGCCTGCGGATTGTGTTGTGCATGATGCCTCAGAATCAGTGGCTCAGCGCAAAAGCGCCCCTTTCCTGGGGGATTTACCGCAATATTCCCTTCGCCCTGCTGGGCCTTCTGGTGATTGTGCTGTTCTACCGGAGTGCAAAGGATTGCGGAGATCAGGCGTTTCGCTGGATGTGGCTGACCATTGTGCTGAGCTTTGGCTTCTATATTCCGGTGGTGCTGTGGGCAGACGCCGTTCCTCTCATTGGAATGCTGATGATTCCGAAAACCTGTGCCTATGTGTGGACGGTGCTGATTGGATATTTTGCCATGAAACAGGAATGTAAATAAGGGGTGATTTCATGGCAAATATTTTGATTGTAGAAGATGAAAAGAATATGCAGGAGATTATTGCCGAGTATGCCAAAAAGGACGGACATACCTGTTTTACTGCAGACGATGGGATAGATGCCTTAATGATATTAAAAAACAATCCTATGGATTTAATGATACTGGATATTATGATGCCGCATCTGGATGGATTTTCTGTATGTAAAATGGCAAGAGAGCTGAGCAGCCTGCCGATTATCATGCTGACTGCTAAAAGTGACGAGGAAGATAAACTGAAAGGCTATGAATATGGAGCCGATGATTATATGACAAAACCCTTTAGTCCGAAAATACTGATTGCAAAGGCAAACGTCTTGCTGCGCCGTACCTCTGTGGCGCCTGCGGGTATGCTCAGCGCAGGGAAAATAACCATAAATCCTGCCGCGCATAAAGTGTTCTCAGACGGTGTGGAAATTACGCTGACCCATAAGGAATACGAACTGCTGCATTTCTTTATGTCTAATCCGGAACAGATTTTTTCCCGGGAACAACTGTTAAACCGTATTTGGGGGTATGATTTTGAGGGGAATACACGAACGGTAGACACCCATATCAAAACATTGCGGCAAAAATTGGGCAGCGAAGGAAAATCCATTGTAACGCTTATCCGTTCCGGGTATAAATTTGAGGTGGCAAAATGAAAGAAGAATTTTCCCTCCGCACGGTACGGAAAAAAATAATGATAGTTTCAAAGATTGCAGGTATCTCTTTAATAGCTTCATACCTGATTGCAACGCGGTTGCCTTTGGAAGAGGATGTTTCTTTTCTGCTATGGGGAATCTTTGTTGTTTTGCTGATCGTAATAACAGATTACTTGTTAGGACGATTTATTTCAGCTCCAATCTGCAAAATATGTGAAATGGCCCGCAGAACAGCCAGGCTGGACTTTTCTCAGCCTTGCGTCATAACCTCAAAGGACGAATTTGGGGAGCTTGCAGACAATCTCAATAAAATGTCCGAAAATCTGCAGAAAACCCTTGAAAAACTGGAAAAAGCGAATATCCGGCTTGAAAAAGATGTTCAGCGGGAACGAAAACTGTTGGAGGAACGAAAAGAATTCACAGATCGCCTTTCCCATGAAATGAAAACGCCTATAGGAGTGATCCGGGCTTATGCGGAGGGAATACAGGATGAAACAGATGAAAGGAAAAGACAGAAATATTCTGAAATCATCATTTCCGAAACAGAAAGAATGGGGAATCTGATTGAAACATTGTTAGATTTGTCCGCACTGGAAAACGGGGCGGTATCATTGGCGCCGGAACGGTTTGATTTCGTAGAATTTGCAGAAAGGGCGGCAGGGCGGTTATTGATGGATATACCGGAAACTGATTTTGAATTACAGTACGAGCTTCCGGAAGATAAAGTTTTTGTTTATACGGATAAACAGCGGATGGAGCAGGTTTTAGGCAATTTAATGATTAATGCGAAAAAGAATGTATCTACAAAGGGAATTTTACGATTATCATTAGTCCGACAGGACAATATGCTTCACTGTTCCATTTATAATCAGGGAGCCTGCATACCGCCGGAACAGCTGCCTAAAATCTGGGAAAAGTTTTACCGTGATAAGAATGCAAAGTACAGCGGTTCGGGATTGGGGCTTGCGATTGTTGCACAAATTTTATCCATGCAAAATTTAGAATATGGATCAGAAAATTTATCAGATGGCGTCCGGTTTTTCTTTTCTGTTCCTGTCATA
The DNA here is from genome assembly GCF_056822245.1 of Petralouisia sp. Taxonomy (NCBI): domain Bacteria; kingdom Bacillati; phylum Bacillota; class Clostridia; order Lachnospirales; family Lachnospiraceae; genus Petralouisia; species Petralouisia sp. The sequence continues at coordinate 8,255 of NZ_JBQIOP010000048.1, forward strand.
AAATAAATTCTTAAAAAAACGGCTCTTCCTTCAGAAGTAAAGGGAAAGCCGTTTTTCATATTTCACACCGATTTCACAGAGACCACACTTGGATTTCACCTCATTTTTTTATCTTATGTGCACACGAATTTATAAAAGAGTGGAATAAACGCCGGCAGGAACAGAAAGACAGCAAGCAGGAAGTGTGGGGTGACGACGAATGATTGAAGTTAAAAACCTGACTTTTTCATACAGAAAGGACAAGCAGGTATTGCACGGATTAAATTTTACGGTAGGAGATGGAGAAATATTTGGGTTTCTGGGGCCGAATGGTTCCGGAAAATCAACAGCGCAGAAAATCCTTACTGGAATTTTAAAAGGCCATGGCGGATATGCGTTATTGTTCGGACAGGATATTTCTACAGCGCATACACAGGATTTTTTTAGTAAGATAGGCGTTTTGTTTGAATTTCCCTATCTGTATGCAAATTTAAGCGCAGTTGACAACCTGAAATACTTTTCCTCTTTTTATCCTGCAAAGCAGCTCAGGGATATTGGGGAGATTTTAGAAAAGTTGGAATTTAAGGCTGATTTTATGAAAAAGCCTGTTTCATCATACTCAAAAGGCATGCGGCAGCGTGTAAGTATGGCAAGGGCGCTGATCAGCAGTCCGGAGCTATTGTTTTTGGACGAGCCAACCAGCGGGCTTGACCCTTCAGGCGCTGTGCTGTTCCGAAAGATTATAGAAGAAGAACGGAAGAAGGGCACAACCGTATTTTTAACCACGCATAATATGCTGGATGCGGATTTATTATGCGACAGGGTAGCTTTTATCACAAATGGAAATATCGTTGCGTTGGACACGCCGAAAAGATTAAAAGAACAAAACAGTCATTACCGTGTACAGATTGAATACATGTATCAGGGCAGGCGTGAGGAAAAAACAATAGAAATCCCGGAATTGGAAAAAGGCATTCCTTTCCGGCATGATGAAATTATCAGTATCCATTCAGAAGAACCAACGTTAGAGGATATGTTTATCCAATATACAGGAAGGGGGCTGTCCTGATGTGGAAAAATTTCTGCTCGCTATTTCGAAAAGACTGCCAGATGATGTTAGCCGGAAAATTTTTCCTTGTCACTTTTGGGTCACTGATGATTTATACGTTGTTTATTAACTTTGGCTATGTCAACTTTATGAATGCTGAACTTTACAATGTATATCTGTTTGATCCGCAGGGAACACAGCAGGGGATTTCCGAGCTGATTGCTCCGGTAACATCCTTAGAAGAATTAAATACGGTTCTTTCTGAAGATGTCAATGGCGTCGGGATAGACGCCAGTTCCGGCACGCCGGACATCGTTTTTTATTTTGGAAGTGAAAAGGCTGATAAACACAGGGCTGACTATGCATTGTCACTTCTTCGTCAGGACAAGCAGTACACTGCCCGGACCGTAGGCACAAATACACCGGAGCTAAAAAAACGAAAAGAAATGTCTTGTGAATTATTGTTTATAGAAATCATTGCCGTTGGTTTTTTGGGGATTGCCTCAGTATTATTCAAAGAAAAACAGATGGGGGTTATCCGTGTCCATGCAGTCCTGCCATTTAATAAAAGCTTATTTATCGTATCAAAAATCATGGTTTTCCTGTTATCTGATTTGATTTTTGCGGGATGGATGACTGTATTAAATATAGGGTTTCACGATGCAGCGGGCATTTTACCGAACGTACTGGTACAGACCGCAATATTGTCGCTGATTATGTCACTTACGGGATTTGGATGTACGTTGCTGTTAAAGGATTTCAGACAGTTCAGTCTGGTCTATCTGGTGATTGCCATTTTTGCGGCGGCGCCTGTATTTTTGTCGGCAAATACTTCTGTGAAGATGGCATGGATTGACTGGCACCCGTTCTATCATGTTTATATGGGGCTTAAAAATGCCTGCTTTGGCGTGCCTGTCACAAATCCTGTTTATTATCTGTGTTCCGTTTGCGGAATTGTCATTCTGTTCCAGATCGTCCAGACAGCATTTCACAAAGAAATGGGAAAGGAGGGTTAATTATGAGAGGTCTTATGTATCAGCTTAAAAGCGTATGGAAAGACAAATTTTGCATTATGTCTTTTCTTCTGCCAATCATTGTTGCTTTAACTTTAAATTTTATCGGCGGAATTGACCTTTCTCCGGTGTCGGAGTTCCATTTCGGCGTATTAGAGAATGATCTGTCTGCTGAGACGGTTTCATGGTTGGAGAGATATGGTTCTGTAGCCGTATACGAATCCCAGGAGGAATTAATCACTGCGATTAATGAACCTTCTACAAACATGATTGGAGTGAAAGCTGATGGCCGCAGCATTCAGACGATGGTATCCGGTGATGAGCTGGATTTATTCCGCCAAACGGCCGATACGCTTCCATCATTATATATGGGAAGGGAAAATGCAAAGCAGATAAGCCTCACTGTGTTAAAACGTCCTGATATGATGGCAGGACTTCAAAATATATTTATAGCCATGACATTAATTGTCGCTATGTTTATGGGATGTACGTTTAACGCCATGAACATGATATCTGAGAAAGAAAATGGCATTGATCTGGTCAATCAGATATTGCCGATGACACAGAGCGGCTATGTAATGCAAAAAATTTCAGTAGGTTTTACAGGCGGATGTCTGTCCGCCGTTTTGACCGCCTGCTGTTATTTCCGGCTGTCGGTTAAGCACGCGCTTCTTATGCTGACGCTGATTATCCTTTCTGCATTTACAGCCGCGCTGATTGGGTTGTTTATCGGCAAGTTTTCTGAAAGTCTTATGGAAGGCGTTGTTTATATTAAGATAATTATGATTATATTTATGGCAGTGCCATTGGTATCCTATTTGTTAGGGGCAAGGGGTCTGATTTCGGTATTTTGCTATTTTGTACCATCCAGTGCGTCCTTTGAAGGGATTATGAATTTGGCTGACAGCAATGAGCCAGTGATTGCAAAAGACATATTTATTCTTGCGGCCCATGGCATCATTTGGTTTCTGCTTTATCTGTTAATTTCCAAATGGCAGAAAAAGCATGCCTAGCAGCAGCTCTGGCCTGGGTATTGATGCTTATTGTGGGATTAAATTCAATGTCTGTAAAATATAGGAGATACAGTCCAAGATATAAAAGACTTCCAGGATATAGGAGTGGTTTGTTTTTCGGCGGGCAAGAGTCTTATAATGCTGATACTTTGGAAAAGGAAAATCCTAATTATGTATTTTACCGTATAAGCGACCTGTACGAATATTTTAAGTATAAATGCTAATAGCAAAACAATCCTTCTTGTTTACATCCATTTTTTATCATGGCAAAAAGGGCGTTCGATGTGATTTTTAAGGCAAAATTTTGATGTACGGCAGATGAAAAGGGCAGTAGAAAAATCAAGAGAGGTTATGTAGCTATGAGGAAATATGCAGTTGCTTGTTTTGCCCTAATTTAAAGAAGTAGTTTGTTGGAGAAACAGGATATATCAGCCTTTATGAATATACGCCAAATCAGGAGTTAAAGATTCTTATGTTTGAAAAGATGACCGAAGAATGGTTGGATTTTATTGTAGCTTGCCGGACTGGAAAAGCTCATGATTATGATATAGTGGAAGGCCCTATGGCAGACGATACAATTTATAATTATGTGCAGGGATTTATTGATGGAAAGTATTCAAGGGCAGCATTTTGGGAACTGGCTAAATTTAAATACCCTACACATCAGATTAGTTTTCATACAGTCAGAGCTTTAACAACTTTGAGATTTTTGGAAGGAGCGCCAGTCTATGAAAAATGATAACAACTTGTTTTATGTTTGCAGCCTTATAGAATATATTGCTAGAAAAACGCAAAACAGCAGATTTGACATTGTGGATCAATTGGGCGGTGATTTACAGCGCATTTATAATTATGCAGATATTTTTCATTGTGAACCCATAGAAAAAGTTGCAGATGATTTTATACAAAAAGATAGTATTGCAAATGGAAATTATGACAATTTGACAAATTGTCAGTATTCTCTTCCAGATTATTGGGATATCGGAGAGGTTTTTGCCCGCTTAGTGGAGGATTGTTATGAAAGTACGAACGTAATTAATGGGATTAAAGAGGTTTACGAATCATGGCTTGCAGATAAAATTTTGAATTTTAATTCTGATTTATATTATCAGCCAAGGGATTATATAGCAGCTTGCTATAAAGAAGGAACAATACTTTCGGCATAGTTTGACAGTCTGCATTTTGCAAGTGCAGACTGTGGGGCAGATGTGCTGTTGACAACGGATATAAAATTTGAAAAGCAAGTCAGCGCCCTTGATGGGGATGGAAATTGAGAATGAGATTGGGGAATTTTTTGGCGTCCATAATTTGGTGGAATACAAAAGCCCCACAGACCATAATTTCAACCAGTGTTCCATTTGCCAGGCATTGGTTTACACATATTATTATTGTGCCAGGCATCAGACATGGGATGTTACTTTGTCCTTAATTGTCAGTAAAGGGCATTTCGATATATTAAATTAATTTGACAGACCAGGAGATTGAAGCGTTGCGGCAGACTGAGCAGTGAAAGGGGCCTATGCAGAAGTTGCCGCAGGCATCTGGAATTGCTAATGAAAAATTGAAAAGCAAATAGATAAGGCGCAAAAGCCAATAAATTGCAATGGCAGCTATGGGGATACCTGTAGCTGTATTTTTGTGGAATAAAAAAGGGTGCACTTGGATTAGGCGCTCTTATTTAATTAGAGGAACAATGCGGAGTGGGAAGAGGAACTTTTATTTTGCGGATATTGGATAAGAAGATGAAAAAAAATTGAATTTTTTTATAAAATTTTGAGTAAAGGATAAAATGTGTCCATCCCGTTTTGTAAAATAGTGCTATCAGAAACATAAAATGTAAAAACATAAAATGATTAAGCAGACAAAACCGAACGGCTGTCTGAAGGGAGGAATAGAAAATGGACGAAACAGTAAAAGAAATATGCAGGGAAATAGCGCAGTGTGAAGGAGATATTAGCCTGCAGAAATTGGAAAAGGCCTTGCATCTATTGAAAGAATTAAAAAAGCGGCAGTGCCGGGAGGAACATGAGACGCAAATAACGGAACTGGAAGAGGAACTGTTCAGCTTCACCGCTGGGCATGTGCAGGGGCAAAATGAGATACGGGAACGGACAGAGAAGATTCTGGACAAGGTTCAAAATATGGCATTCATGGAAGGATACCAGTATGCAGTTGCAATATTGGAAGAAAGCATGTTGGGTGCAAAATAAAATGGGAACGGTTTTTGTCAGCCTGCCCGCTTTTACTCCAGATTATTTCAGCCCGCCGGAAATATCAAATATAATTTGCTGGACATGCGCAAGCTGTGCATCAGTTAGCCCAGTGATCTCAATATAACGTCTGTCGTCCAGTTCCAGAAGGTAATCGGTGCTTACAGAAAAAAATACAGCTGTTTTAACCAGCATATCAATGGAAGGCAGGATATTATTGTTTTCCCAGTTGGAAACAGTCTGCTTGGAAACGCCTAATTTTCCTGCCAACTGGACTTGGTTTAAGCTGTGGGCAGTCCGCAGCTTACGAATCATATCGCCGAACATGGAGAACCTCCTTTTGTATATTTATTTAAGCCTACTAAAGTAAATTATATTTACAAAATACTAAAGTATTGTTAAAATGGTCATATAAATGAAAAGATTAATATAAAAGAAGTATGGTGATGTGGAGTAAGAAAAACAGTTTTTAAGAAATGGATGTAGGATGTGGTGGAAAAAGGAGTGTAAAAGCGAGGTGGGGACAAAAGAAAATCATTCAGGTACAATTTTAAGAAAAACATAGAGTTTTAGGAGGAGTTACATATGAAGAGAAAATTAGCAATACTATTGGCGTTTTGCCTGGCAGCAGGAACAGTGGGTGAATCTGCCGGGATGCTGCAGGCAGAAGCAGCGGAAGTGTCAGGGACAGAGCAGGAAAGTGATTATGAGTACAGAGAGACGGATGGCGAAATAAAAATTAATAAATATAAAGGGAGCGGCACGAAGATAGTGATTCCCTCTGAGATAGAAGGGAAAATGGTTACAGGGATAGGCTCTTTTGCTTTCAAGGAATGTGCGGATTTGGAAAGCATAGTGATTCCATCCGGGGTGAAAAAAATTGAAAGTTATGCGTTTAGTAGCTGCAGCAAACTGAGCCATGTGGAAATACCAGGCAGCGTAACAAGCATTGAAGCCAGCGCATTTAGCGGCTGCAGCAGTTTAGGGAGCGTTGAAATACCATCCAGTGTAACGGATTTGGGCGGAAGTGTGTTTCGTAACTGCAGCAGCCTGAAAAATGTAAAACTCCCGAATGGCATAACGAGCCTTGGTTCTAATGTATTTTATGGCTGCAGCAGCCTGGAAAGCATACAAATTCCGGGGAATGTGAAATATATCGGAAGCAGTGCGTTTGGAAATTGTATAAATCTAAAAGGTATTATACTCCCGAATGGCATAACAAGTATTGCCGATCAGACTTTTTGGAATTGTGATGTTTTAAGCAGCATAAAGATACCAGACGGTGTTGTGAGCATTGGAGCATCGGCATTTTCCAGCTGCGACAATTTGAAAAGCGTTATTATTCCGGCCAGTGTAGTGAGCATTGAACAGGATGCATTTGACACTTATCATCCTCCTACATTGTATTGCGCAAAAGGCTCTTATGCGGAAACATTTGCCCAGAAGAAAGGCCTTACTGTGAAAGATATTTCAGAGGCCCCGACAGAAGAAGAGCCGGGAACAGAGCAGCCCGGAAATCCAGGAGAAGAAGGGCCGGGAACGGAACAGCCTGGAAATCCCGGGGAAGAAAACCCGGCAGAACCCATTGAAAAAGCAGAGCAGACGATTACAGCAGAAAATGTGGAAAAGACAATGGGGAATGAACCGTTCCTGTTGGATGCAGAAACGGATGGGGATGGAATTTTGTCTTATGAATCCAGGAATCCAGAGATTGTAACAGTGGATGAAACCGGGACAGTGACACTCTTAGCGGCAGGGACAGCGCAGATAGTCATTACCGCTTCAGAAACAGACAGTTATAAAACGGCCAGAAAAACAATTACGGTTGCTGTAATACCGGAAGGGTATACGCCTATTCACGATATTGCAGATTTGTATGCCATTCGGAATAATCGAAGCGGTAATTATATTTTAATGAATGACATTGATATGTCTTCCACTGCCCAAGGAGGAGATTATGACTGCGGGACAGGCTGGGATTCTATTGAGGAATTTTCCGGTACCTTAGATGGGAATGGATACCGGATTGTGGGAATGCAGATTTTCGGGGAACCTGCAGCTGATACGGAGGTTGGTCTGTTTGAGTCTATTCATGGAGCCAAAATTAAAAATCTGGGTATGGTGGATTGTAATATCAATATCACAGTGAAAACATCTACATATGTTGGCGCAATATGTGGCCGTAGTGGTTACTATAGTAATTACTATAGTAATATCAATAATTGTTATGCCAATGGAAAGATTACTGTAGCAGGAAAAGATACTGGCGTTTGCTACATAGGAGGGCTTACAGGGGGAACATATGTGTATTTTGAAAATTGTTATAATGACTGTGAAATTGACAGTTCCAGCTTAGAAAGTAAGTCCGGTTATGAGCCTTATATTGGAGGGATATCTGGGGATGCTATCAGCATAAAAAAATGCCATAATACAGGAACAGTAAGAGGAAGCGCACAATCCAAAGTTGGCGCAATATGTGGCAGTTCTAATGTCTCAAATGTTAATTACCTGAGAGGCACTGCTGACAAAGGCATTGGAAGTATGGCAGACGATGCCGACTGCGTTTCCCTTACCGAATCTCAAATGAAAGACCAGAGGTCCTTTACCGGATTCGACTTCGTCAATACCTGGGAAATCGACCCGTACTGTGAGAGTTACTCTTATCCGCAGTTAAAGAACAACCGGATGATAAGGGTCAAATCCATTGAATTATCGCCTGTACCGACAAAATTAACCTACAACCAGGGGGAAACCATAAAAATCACCGGCGCAGCCCTGAAAATCACATACGAAGACGGCATCAGCACCACTATCCCGCTGAAAAAGGAAATGTTAAGCGGCTATGACATGTCTGAGATTGGGAGACAGGAAGTCCTTGTAAACTACGGCAATGCGGAAACTTCATTTGAAATTGAGGTAAAGGAAATCTCTGTGGCATCCGTCACAGTGTCCCAGGCGCAGCTTTCCCTTTACCGTGCAAAAGAGCATCAGTTAAGCGCAGCGATTGCGCCTGCCAATGCAACGGATAAAACTGTGACATGGGAATCTGACAACCCCTCTGTTGCAGAAGTAAGCGGCAATGGCTTGGTGAAAGCGAAAGCCAAGGGAACGGCAACCATAACGGCATCCGCTTCCAACGGCCTGCAGTCAAAATGCACGGTCACAGTGCTGGTTCCCGCAGTGTCCATACAGCTGAGCCAAAACGCAGTAACCTTAAAGGAAGGAGGGCGCGTTACGCTGGCTGCCCAAATCAGCCCTCTGGACAGCACAGACGCCGTCCAATGGAAATCCGCCAATTCTGGGATAGCGGAGGTATTTGAAGGAAATGTCGTGGCAAAAAGCGCAGGGACAACGACAGTGACGGCTTACACGGAAAGCGGAGCCGCTGCAGCCTGCACCGTTACTGTGCAGAAAGCCGCAGCGTCTGGAGGCAATAATCAGAATCCGGGGGACAATAACCAGGATTCCGGAGGGAATGTCCAAAAGCCCCAGGAGCCCCCAACGCCTCAAAAACCTCAGAATCCCCAGAAACCGGGCACAACCGGAACAACTGCCGCCATTAAAAAAGTGCAGTCCACAAAAGCGAAAATAAAGAGCGCTAAAAATATAAAAACCAGAAAAATTAAGTTGAAATTAAGCGGCCGGGGAGTGTGTACCGGTTATAAAATCCAATACGGACTCAAAAAGAATTTCAAAGGCGCAAAAACCGTTACCAATAAAAGCGCCACGGTAACCCTTAAGAAATTAAAGGCGAAAAAGACTTATTATATCAGGGTGAGGGCTTACAAGAAAATTTCTGGAAAGACTTATTACGGGAAATGGAGCAGCCGGAAGTCCGTAAAGATTAAAAAATAAGCAGGCATCCAATATTCCGAAAGATATGCAGAACGGGGCTGGCAGGAAACTGTTTAGCCCCGATTTTAAAGAAAGACCGCAGCAAGTTGAATAATTTATGCCGGCACATATGAGGATTCAGGAAGAGAAAATGAGTATGTTTAAAAAAGAAAAATCAGAATGCAGCATGGAACATAATTTCACTGCTGCAAGTAGAATAATTTGAGCGGGAAGGGAAGGTTTCTATGAAAAAATTGGACAGCAGAACAAAGGGGGAGCAGTTATTTATTTTACTGTTGATGTACGTTATTTTTATGAGTGGGGTTTGCATTGCAGGATGCGGAGGACAGTCATGTGAGTCCCCGAAGTATGGAAGTGAAGAAGGTGATGGGTTTAAAGCAGCAGGATGTTCAATTCCTGGGTTCGGCGGCTGCTTATCATTTGAGAAAGGCTGTAATTCCGCATGTTGGCCGCAATCCTGCAAGATTTCAAATGGAACATACAGTGGTGAAGGGACAAATGATAAAGGTTGTGTAACATCGCTTGATATGAGGTATTATGGGGATGGCTGCTTTGGATGTGGGCAGTCTCAGAAATCATGTTATGTGGGATTGGTGAATTGGAATATCGAAAATATGGAAGCAAAAGGCATTTTTTATGGTTCTTCGGACAAAACGGAACATGTGGCAGGATGTTATAATGGATGCATCGGATGTATGGAGACGGCGGATATATTCGGCCAGTACATGTATCAAATGGAAAGATTGGAGGGAATTGATTAATCATGTACCCGTATATTCATATCCTTATCCCGTCTTACACGGCAATGGCTTTGCTTGGTGGGATTATTGCAATGGGTTTTATGTATGTCCGCCTTGAAAAATTTGGGATACCTTTTTCAACATTTATTTTTATGCTTTTTTGGTGCATGATTGGCGGGATAACAGGAAGTAAAGTGTTATTTGCGGCAACGCAAATCCCATGGCTGATTGACAACCTGACACTGGAAAACATCATTTGGTTTATCCCTGGGAGTGGGTTTGTTTATTACGGTGGGTTGTTTGGCGTGGTCGCTACAATATACATACTGACAAGGAGAGAGCATGAGTTACGAAACAGAATATTTCAATTGTCAGCCCCGGCAATACCGCTATTTCATTCCTTTGGAAGAATTGGATGCTTCATGGCAGGCTGTTGCTATGGCAAAGAGATGAAAGAACCGTTCTCTCTGGGAATATTTGAATTCACTCGGATACCAGTGCAGCTCCTGGAGTCAATAGCAGAAATTTTGTTATTTGTCCTCCTGCTTATGGCGGAAAGAAAAAAACGAGGGGCGGATTTGCTCGGAATTTATCTTTTAGCATATGCGGTGTTAAGATTTGCAGACGAATTTTTAAGGGGTGACGGTATCAGGGGCATTTATTTTGGAATTTCAACAGCACAATGGATATCATTGGCAATTATTGCATATTATACGGCAAGATTCCTGAAACATAGGAAGAAGAAAACACAACTGCAGGCAACAGATTTTTAGAAATATGAAAAAGAATATAAGTGTATTATAATGTGCACTGGGAGAAACCAAATTGTGGATAGGATAAAGCGTATTGTGATAACAGCCTGTTCTTGCAAATGTATGTTACAGGCTGGGGTTTGTCGAAATATTCGGTACAGGCATTACACGGATAAAGCAGCTCTATGAAGAAGGATTGAAGCAGCCGGATTTTGAAGTGTCGGAAAATGCAATTAAGATTGTACTTCCGGTTTTTGAGAAAAATTTGAATTTAACGGAAGACGAAAGAAAAATATATAAAATTTTAAGATAACAATGCTGAAATCAATTAGCGAAATTGCTCCTTACGCCCCGTTTGGTAAATCAAAGGCAACACAATTACTGAAAGAGATGGGTAAAAAAGGTGTTGTGAAAATTGAAGGCAGAGGAAGGGGTACTAAGTATGTGATAAAGTAATCAAGCCGTATAAACTTTGATGACGCGAAAGAAGAGCTGCATCAGGTAGTGAACTTTTAAAAACCTCATTGGTAAAGCTGCTTACTTTACCAACGTATGTACCAATTTTACAGGGACAAATATGAGAAAGTATGAAACGATTTGAGAAAATACTTTGGAAACACAGAACTTAGGAACAGTCCCAAAAGACTGTAAAATCAATGGTTGTACAGCTCAATGAGATACTTACTACACCACTACTACACCATTTTTGAAAGAGCCTTGAAATGACAATCCCCAATATAAAATAGATTCTGAAAAAGATGATTAAGCGGCAGCTTCCTTTTATGAAAAGGGCTGCCGCTTTTCATAAGATTATGTACCTTTCGCAAATTGCTCATGTACGGTAAAGAAGCAAGCAACCGAAAACAAGAGATAGACCGCCGGCACCACACGATTCCGAACCAAAGAAAGCAAAGACCAAAAGACAAGCATTGTGGAAATGTGCATAACTGGCTATGGAATCATGGATAACTCTATTCACAGCACATGGAAAAACTAAAGTACAGCTTTCCCACGTCCTGCAAACAGAGTTACCCACAATTCCATGAGATAGCCAGTTATACACATTCCCATAATGCCGGCTGCTACGGCTGCTTACAGTTCTGCTTGTTTGTGGGTTTACTGTTTCGGGAGCATATGTAGCCAATAGGCATAATCAGACAAAGCCTAATGACAAAACGGACACCGTTTCTTTGCGTACAAGTTCGGCTGAAATTATCGGTTTTACACAAGGTGAACAGACAAAATGCAGACGCCGATGGGGATAGCCATAGAACGCTTGAAGTAATCGACCCAAATGGCGAAGTGGTACGAACATATACCTTTGCTCAAGATGGGTTTATATCGGGAAACGAAGATATTGTACAGAAATGAGAGTTCTGCTTAAACGATGTGTATTCTCTATGAGTAGGAGATGTGATTTCCAATTTGTAGAGATTAGTTTTTACTTTTGTGATTTGCAGTAATGCAAAAGAAAACCAGAGGTCAATCATCTGGCTGTTTTACCATATAAATCGTTTCATTAGATTTTTCTAAGTTTTTTATCAATCCAACTATTTCAAAGGAAGTGTAACAAAGAATGTAGCCCCTCCCCCATCCGTATCTTTACAGCCAACTTTACCATTCATCATTTTTGCTAGTTCGTCTGCTATGCTAAGCCCTAATCCAAAATTTGATTTATCTGTCCTTGATTTGTCGGTGCAATAGAAACGGTTGAAAATATACGGCTTATCATCTTCGGGAATGCCTTTTCCGTGGTCGGTTACGAAAAATGTAATATGTTTTGCCGTTACTTCTGTTTTAATTTCAATTTGTTTATTACCTACGGAATGGTGGATGGCGTTCTCCATATAAATTGTCAATATCTGAAAAAGCCGTTCTCCATCCGCATAGAATTTCGGATAACTGGTTTCACTGATTTCCAAACGCAGGCAGATTTTTTTACTGATGCAGATTGGTTCATAAGCTTCATATAATGAGATTAATAATGTGTCTGTATCAATGGTATTTTTGCATATCGTCCATGATTTCGCATCAGAGGAAGCCAGAAGCAGCATATCCCTTACCAGTTTTGACATTCTCATGCATTCCTTGTCTAATATTTTAACCGATTTTCTAAATTCCGTATTATCTATTTGTAATTGTTCCAGTTTCTCTGCGTTTGCCAGAATAACAGCGAGCGGCGATTTTAATTCATGCGAAGCGGAAGTTATAAAATCTTTTTGGCTTTTCAACATTACCTCTGTTGGTTTTAATGCTTTCTTTATGAGCAAATAGCTCATCGTCGTCACAGCAATAAGGGAAAGACACCATAAGGAAACATAAAGGAAAGCCTGTTTTGTTAAAATATCTAATAAGGACTGCTGTCTGTAAATCAGTGACAGATGATAAGCTGTGTCATTCGGCGTAATAATCGTTGCAAGTATCCCTAAATAATCGTCATTTTTCGTTCCGTTAAACATAAAAACACCGCTTTGGTCTGTAGTGGGCTTGTTATCATTTGTTATTATGAAAGTATCCTCTTTGCCTGTTTGTATGCGGAAACGCTCTAAAAGAGTGTCTACATCAGTAGGAAAGTCAGAATCTGTTTGATATACCATCTTTCCAGAAGTATCTTGGATACAGCAAAATATCGGGGATTTATACTCATGGTAGGAATCCGCAATGGATTCAAAATTCTGGCTGTTATCTTCAAGCTGGTACATCATCTGCGTAACCATTCTTTGAAATAAAAGAATCTCACTTGACTGCTCCATGTGGACGTAATTGTTGCAGAGAATTATCATAATTGATGTAATGATTAACATAATTGCCGTTATAAAAAGGGCATTCAATTTTTTCGACAGTGGCTTCAGCATTTTCAACCTCCAATTTGTTACGGCTCATATGCCATAAAAAATTTTACTTCCGTTTCTGGGTTAGGGAATATCCAGCCCCATATACTGTTTTTATTTCACAGATACTCTTTAATTCCCTTAACCGTTTCCGCAGGAAAGAAATATAATTATCAACATTCCCCTGCTCAACTTCCGATGATGTACCCCATATTTTCAGTATAAGCTGCTCCCTTGAGAAAAGTGTTTCTGGGCTTTTCATAAAGACGTATAACAATTCAGATTCTTTTGCTGTTAAAAAAACTGCTTTGGGGTTGCAAGCCAGTTCACGGTTTGATTTGTTAAAACACAGGTCGGCATATTGGAGCGTATCTTCTGCTTTTATTTCACTTGGACGCCTTGTTAAAGCCCTCACGCGCGCAAGCAGTTCTTGAATATGGAACGGCTTGACTAAATAATCGTCAGCCCCTCCATCCAATCCCTCTATCTTTTCATTAAGGGCGGTCATTCCTGTAATGATGATAACAGGAATCTGGATGCCTTTTTTCCGCATAGCCTTAATAATCGTCAGCCCATCAATCACAGGGAGCATTCTGTCCACAATAGCTAAATCATAGGAATAATCTGTATGTAAGGCATACAGCATGGCGGTTTCCCCATCATTACAAGCATCAACCATATAACCGTTTTTCGTCAATTGCGATTGTATTGAGCTGCAAAGCTCTAAGTCATCTTCTAAAAGAAGTATTTTCATTGTTTAAATCCTTTCCAAATATTTTTTGATGAGATTATATAATCCGCTCAATATCAGTATAATATGAAATTCTATAAAAATCCTCTAAAAAGTCCTTTATATTTTTTATAATTTTACAGGATTTTTAGCAAAGTTTTTCTATACAATGGCTTTGCAGCCTGATAACTTGAACACCTTGCATCTTTGCGGGGTATATAAAAATCATGATGCTAAAATACAAACATATCAAAAAGAAAGGCGGAAAAGAATTATGAGGAACAAAAAATTAATGCGGATGTTAATAGTTGGGGCAAGTATGTTTGCTTTGGCAGGTTGTGGCACGTCGAATGACACAGGCACAAATAGAGAAAAAGAAACCCAAAATGCCTATATTGAAAATGACATAACAAACCCTGACCAAAAGGATGCTTCCGATAAAAACGATTCAAACAATACTCCCGATGGGAACGATTCAAATGCTGTCGGAAGCATGGATGGAGACGAACTAATTACTGCATCTGATTTGCAGGGAAGCGTGACAGAATTTTCAGATAACGGATGCACGATTAATCCCGCAACATCAGATAATAATGGAGAGGCTGTTATTGCGGCGGATGGATACGAAGATGAAGGCGCAAAGGTAACTATTAAATATGGAGATAACTGCATATTCCAAAGAGCAGTTATGAGTATAGCGACTGGAAAAGCCACTGTCAGTGAAGCCGCCAAAGCGGACATAAAGAAAAAAACATCCTTGCTGCTTTATGGGAATTTTGACGATACAGAAAATTTTACAGCTGCAAAAGTAGTGATTGTCCAATATGAACATGAATAGGAGGAATAGACATGACATTTTATCAGCTTTCGTTTCGATATTTGAAGCGGAAAAAAGCAAAGACAATCCTGCTGTTTTTTGTGCTGCTCGTTGTGAGCAGCATGATATTAAGCACAAATATGATTCTTTGTGCAACGGCTGATTCAAAAGCGGCAATTGGGGAAAAAACAAAGGCAAAAGTTGTCATGGGTATTTTGAAGGAAGAAAACAAGATTACGTTAGACGACGTGGAATGGATAAAGGATTTAGCGGAAGTCTCCACCGTAAATTGCTTAGCCAGAAACACTGCGTTTCCTGTAAACTTTCAATTGATTACAGGCAGCGATTCCACAGAAGAATCCAATCAGAAAGCATCTGTTCTATCCTGTGACAATCTGGAAAATGACAGCGGGTTTTCGGAAGGAGTGTACCGTCTTAGTTCTGGCAGCTATATTTCAGAAGACATAAAGGGAATTGTTATCAACTCTTATCTGGCGGATGCCAACCAATTAAAATCAGGCGACTTGATAGAACTGGGAAATGCTGATGGAAAGCGGGTTTCCCTGGAGATTGTCGGTATCTTTTTATCTGGAAGTGAAAGCAAACAGCCAGAAGGGATGGATTCTGTAAACCGTATTGAAAACCAGATATTCATAGATAACAGTTCCTACTCGGATTTATTTGGAATGGACGGTTATGCCAAAGTTGCCGTTTATTGCAAAAATCCAGAGCAATTAAGTTTATTAGAGGAAGAATTGAACAAGCATTTATCCGATAAAGCAGATGCTACAACGTCGGATACCTTGTATCAACAAATGGCTCTGCCGTTGGAACAGATTACAAGAGTTGCAAAGCTTATGCTTATCCTGACACTTACGGCAGGAACAGCCATCATATCTTTGCTGCTTTGTATGTGGATGCGGACAAGGCAGAGGGAAGCTGCCATTTTTATCAGTATCGGGAAATCAAAAGCCTGTATTTTTTTACAGGTATTTCTGGAATCACTTTTGGTCTTTACACTGGCTGTCTTAGGCTCATGTGGTCTGGGAAATTTTATGGCTGGCATTTTACAAGGTTTCCTTACAGATTCTGATACAACAAACATTTCTTTAGAAGTCTTATTGCAGTTTAAGGATATCGTCGTTCTGGCAGGTTTGGGAATCCTGCTTGTATTGGCGGCAGTCATAATTTCCCTGCTTCCAATATTAAAGACAAATCCCAAAGAAACTTTATCAAAAATGGAGGGATAGACAATGAACAGTTTTCAAATGGCGTGGCGTTCGGTCATACGCAAACCAATCAAAAGCATACTGCTGTTTTTTGTAGTATTGATTATCAGCTTGTTTTTTTTGTCGGGCATGGCTAGCCGAAACGCAAGCATCGCCACCCAGAATAAGACAAAGCAGGCGGTAGGTGCTGGATTTCTGATGGAAGCAAACGAAGAGAACAAAAGGGACAGGGCAGATGAAATTCTTGTAAAAAAAAAGACCGATGGGGAAGAAGGAAATTTTGATGGCGTGACTGTTAAAAAAATAAAAACAGAGTATGGGACATCATGGAGTGTATCTTATGATAATTCGTTCCAGACGCTTTTCATAGGCGATATGGAAAAGATTGCCGCTGTTTCTGGCATTTCAGAATATAATCTGACAACCGCCGTCACGGCAGTAAATCCCGTGGATTTTTCCAGAATTGAGGATGATGATGTAGACCAGAGTTCCGATTTGCTTTGTGTCAGCTTAATCGGCAATAAGGATATGGCATTGGATGCAAATGTCCTGTCAGGGAATGTAACAATGAAGGACGGACGGATGATAACGGAGGAAGATGTTGACGTATGTGTGATTTCAGAAGAACTTGCCGAAAAAAACAGCCTGTCGGTTGGAAACAGGATACAATTCAATGACCGCCGTGATGTAGAAAATTCAACCGTCTTTGCGGCGGAGATTGTTGGTATTTATACAGTTCAGCAGAAAATGACGCCCGTTATGGCTGGAGATACTTTCCGTTCTGAAAATATTATATTTACAGACTTAGGGTTTCCAGAAAAAGCAGAAGGAAGCACATCGGGGGCATTGTACGAAAAAGCATACTTCAAAGTGTCAGACGTGAACCAATACGATGAAATAAAAAAAGAGATACAGGAAGTGGATATTGGATGGGAACGCTATGATTTAATTGACAACAATGGAAACATTGATAAGATGTCCAAAAATTTCAATGATTTGGAGCGTGTCAGCGAAATATTAGTCATTGTGGTTGCAGGAGCGAGCCTAATCATCTTATTTTTAGTATTTGTTTTTTGGATGAAAGGGAGGGTGCAGGAAATTGGAATTTTATTAGCCCTTGGCACACCGAAGATAAAAATATTTGGGCAGATATTATTGGAAGCGTTCATGATAGCTGCTGCCGCCATATTCCTTTCTTTTATGGCTGCTCCTGCCACTTCTAAAATTACAGCTTCCTATCTTGTGCAGCAACAGGTACAGCAGGCAGATGAACAGTCTGTCATAGATGAGGGAAAAGTTGCAAAATCAGCGGAGGATTCAGAGGAAACAGTTACAGGCGTTTTAGTCTCTGTTACACCAGAACTGATGCTGTACGATTGGTTCGGCGTGGCGTTGTTCGTTGTAATATCAGTTGGGGCTGCCAGCATTCTGATAGCCCGTAAAAATCCAAAAGATATTTTCAGTGAAATTAGTTAGGAGGACAAAAAGATGGTATTAGAAGTCAAAAATGTGAATTATGCTTATAAATCGCAGAAGGGAAAAGAAATTTTAAAAAATGTTTCCATGCAGTTTGAGGAAAAGAAATTTTATACGATTGTCGGTGCAAGCGGGGCTGGCAAAACAACGTTTCTGTCCCTGCTTGCAGGGCTGGATATGCCTGTTAAAGGAACGGTTTTGTATGACGGTGAAGATATACAGGCAAAAGGGCTTAACTACCACAGAAAGCATCATGTTTCGTTAGTTTTTCAAAATTATAATTTGATTGATTATCTGACAACAGAGGAAAATGTGCGGCTTGGCGGAACAAAAACACCGCAGGATTTATTGGAGAAAGTAAATATTCCTTGTGAGGATTGGAAAAGAAATGTTTTGCAGCTATCGGGCGGTCAACAGCAACGGGTTGCCATTGCAAGGGCATTGGCAAGCAATGCAAAAGTATTGCTTGCAGATGAGCCGACAGGCAATCTCGATGAAAACACGGCAGGGGAAATTATAGAATTACTGAAAAGAACGGCGCATGAGCTTGGAAAGTGTGTCATTGTAGTAACGCACAGCAAGTACCTTGCAGCACAGGCAGATGAGATTATCATGATTAAAGACGGCTGTATAGAATCAGTTACAGAGCTGTCCGATTAACCAGCTACAGGAAATACAAAAACGATAACCCACCAAATAAAAAAAACGATGTTTGGGTGGCTGTTTCGTCATACCCGAACCGCCCTCCGACTTCGCTTTTTGAAGTTTGGAGGGATTTTTATTGCCTGCAAACAGCAATTTCCATATACATATATCATAAATTCCTAATTAAGCGAAAACAGTTTGAAAATTTTTTAGAGGAATTAACGGTAATTTGAAACTTTTAATTTCAGAACAGATATTGGTGCAGCATGAAGCGGACGCTTTTCGGCATTCCAGATTCAAATGCTGCTTTTTTAAGATGGAAAAAGGGCTTTGTCTATGATATACTGCAATATATCGTGACGGGACTCTTTTTGTACGAAAGGAGCTGACATGGAGCGGAAAAAGACGTGACAGTAAAAACCGTATTCTCCGCAACGGAGAGAGCCAACGTCAAGACGGACGGTATGCGTTCAAATAACATTGATGCCACAGGAAAACAGCAATTCGTTTACAGTTGGAAACTGGAAAAGACAGATAAAACGCCGCAAGGGAAACGGGATGACATCTCATTGAGGGAAAAAGAAAAGCTGATATTCAAAGATATTGATGATGCGATTGTTCCCCGTGGTGGGGAAATGACTGTTCTGGAACTGGTTAAAAAGTATCTCTTGCAGAAAACGGGGGTACGGCACAATACCGAAGCCAATTATGATTTTGCGGTAAACATTATTAAGAAAGAAGATTTCGGAAAGAAGCGAATCGACAAAGTAAAGTTGTCAGATGCAAAATGTTGGCTTATCAAATTGCAGCAGGATGGAAGAGGTTACAGTTCCATTCATTCTGTGAGGGGTGTTGTCAGACCTGCTTTTCAAATGGCTGTCGATGATGATTTGATACGCAAGAATCCGTTTGAGTTTCAGCTTGCCACAGTTGTCGTGAATGATAGTGTGACAAGAGAAGCAATCACAAGAAAAGCAGAGAAAAAGAAATATGGAGTATGTGATTGAGGATACGAAAACCACAAGCGGTACAAGGGAAATCCCTATGTCCGATGAGGTATATGCTTGTTTTCAGCGGATTCTTGCAAATAGGAAGAAAGTAAAAAAAGAGCCTATGATTGATGGCAAGTGTGGTTTCCTGTATCTGGATAAAAATGATATGCCGATGGTAGCCCTGCATTGGGAGAAATACTTTCAGCACATTTGCGAATGGCATGATTCCTCTCAATTTACTACTTTTTTTACTACTTTTGAAGTAAAAGATATGTCAATTTAGACTACAATATGCCAAGAACATAGGGTGATTGCAAACGACAGGAAAAGCCGATAAATCAAGGAAATACAGCAAATACAAGGAGTTTTAAAGATATGATTAAAATACTTTTCGTCTGTCATGGCAGCATCTTGAAGAATCCCGGAGAAGCCCATAAAATCAATGATTGTACGGCTCAATGAGGTGCTTACTACACCATTACTACACCATTTTTGAAAGAGCCTTGAAATGACAAGAAAAAATAAAAATGAGATGAGTTTTTCATTATTGTAGAACTTTGAAAGATGTTTTGTTATGATATGAATTGGGTAGACGGCTTCTACCCAATTCAATTTGGAGAATATTTTATGGAAAATATCAAGAAGAATGATTTTTTTGACAGAGTATTAGAAGTTCTTAAAAATGCCAGAAAACAAGCAAAATTAGCACTGAATATTTCTATGGTCTATTCCTATTACGAAGTGGGAAGAATAATTTTAGAAGAAGAGCAAAATGGGGAGAAGCGTGCTGAATATGGAAAAGCGATTCTTAAAGAATTATCAAAACGTTTGACAGAGAGTTTGGGAAAGGGATTTTCCGTAGAAAATCTGAAACTGATGCGTAGATTCTATATGGTGTATTCTCATGATCAGATTGGGCAGAAAGTGTCTACCCAATTTGAAAACCTGCCAGCAACAAGAGAAGGAAGGAAATTTTTTTTAAGTTTTTCGCATTATGTATTACTTATGCGTATTCCTAATGTAGATGAACGGCATTTTTATGAAATTGAAGCAGTTCGTAACGGATGGGGCGTAAAAGAGCTGGGAAGACAATATGACAGTGCATTATATGAACGGTTAGCATTGAGCAGGGATAAAGAGGGGATAGAACGGTTATCGGCAGAAGGACAAATAATTGAGAAACCAGAAGATTTATTGAAGGACCCGTATGTATTGGAGTTTACAGGTTTGCCAGAACTGGCAAAATATTCAGAAACAGATTTGGAAACTAAGATAATTGATCATTTACAGGAATTTCTGTTAGAATTAGGACGAGGGTTTACTTTTGTTGGAAGACAAGTCAGATTCACTTTTGAAGATGAGCATTATAGAGTAGATTTGGTATTTTTCAATCGTCTGCTGCGTTGCTTCGTGCTCTTTGACTTAAAGATTGGTCGATTAAAGCATCAGGATATAGGACAAATGCAGATGTATGTGAACTATTATGATCGTAAGGTAAAATTAGAAGATGAAAATCCGACTATAGGTGTTCTGTTGTGTAAAAATAAGAATGATGCAGTAGTAGAGATGACTTTGCCAGAGGGTAATAACCAGATATTTGCGAGCCAATATCTAACAGTTCTTCCTAGCAAAGAGGAACTGAAAAAGTTGATGGAAAGTGAAGAATAAAAAGGGTTCGACTATACCTTTAAAGAAGTTGAAAAATGTTGTTGGGTAACAAAAAAGTGTACAAATGATTAAGAGATCTTCAAGAACAGAAAGAAGGTATTACATGAATCAGCAAGGATTCAATGATTTTTTGAAAAATATTGGATTGGTAAATTATCCGTTTAATTTATATACTGCCGAGAATGAGCAAGAGTATGCGGATAAATTATTTGTCCGAGCAGATAAGAATACTATAACTTAATTATTTGAAACATGGCAGGCTGTTTATTTGAATATTTGATTGGAAATACGAAAAAACTCAAAAGCTTAAATCGAAATGAACGAATTTTTTTGTCTATGATATTGAGTCAGTATACCACTTCGACAACGAAAAACATATTAGCGCAAAAAATTGAAGCTATTCAATTATCAAAAACTAAGAAAATAATAAAAAAGTATATTAATTTATTTCGGTTTATACTTAATTATGGACTCACTACAGGACTAAATATAGTAAATGATGTCTTGAGAAATCATTATACGCTACTTCCACCTATAAAGGAGGATCAAATAAGAAACCTCTTGCCTACAGTTAATTTAGATACTGATACAGAATTTGAACGAATAGATGCATCATATAATTTGATTATTTAATTATCTGATATATTGAAAAAAATTGGGTATAGCAGAATTACTATTGTTTTAGATAAGTTTGACGAAGATGACAGAATGAAAAACAATGCTGAAACAGTGTCAAAATTCTTGGTTCCTTTATTAACAGATAATAAGATACCACCACTTTACAACTTTTTCAAAAATAAAAGAACGCACAAGGCGCTTTCTAATGTATAATAAGTTTGCGAACAAATCTACACGAGGTAGTGTAAATAAGTTTGTGTTTTTGGAAATAAATGGCTCCTTTTTGGTAAGAATTAGGATATGGAAATTCTTATCGAAAAGGAGTGTTTTTATGCCAG